>CAYNDY010000226.1:0-2744 GCA_964396105.1 uncultured Muribaculaceae bacterium | reverse complement strand
GATCATCAAAGAATACAATTTCTACAACCAACTCTGGTGCGGCTGCGAGTTCAGCCGCAGAGGTTGAAGAAAAAGCGGTCTGCTGCGTTGTGCTCCTAGCCAAAATCAAGCGGACAGCCAGGCCATAAAATCATCGACTCTGGCCCTGGAAACAGCCATCTCGAAGTCGGTGGGCGGGGTGGAGAGCACCACCAGGCGGCCGGAAGGCTGACGCATAATGCTTTCTATCGCGTGAATGTTCACGATGCAGCCTCTTGAAATCCTGAAAAACGACTTGGCGGGGAGCTCGTCAGCAATTATGTCCAGCGACGAGTCCACGATGTACCTGCTGCCGCTCTTCGTGCAGAGGAAATTGCTCTTTTCCTCCGAATAGAAATAGGCTATGTCCTCCACCTTCACAGGCACAATCTTGTCCCCGAGCCTTACGATGAATCTCTCCTTTCCTCCGCCTCCGCCGCTTCGGCCCTGCTCCATAGCGCGGAGCGCCGCGGCCACGTCGGACGGCGTCTGGAGGCTGCTCAGGGCCCTTTTGACCGCGCGGTCGAGGTCGGCGGGGTCGATGGGCTTGAGGAGGTAGTCCAGCGAGCCGGCTTCGAACGCCTTGATTGCGTAGCTGTCGTAGGCCGTTGTCATAATCACCTTCGCTGAAATCTCCGCCTGACGGAAAATCTCGAAACAGTTGCCGTCCGAGAGCTCCACATCCATAAATATTATGTCCACGCCCCTCTCCGGCGCCCATCCTCCGTGCATCCCCGCCCCGTTGTCGGAGTGGTCCTGAAGCCAGGCCAGAGTGCCGGCGACAGAGTCGGTCGTGCCGACAATCTGAAGGTCCGGATAGCGGCTTGTGAGCGCGTGAGCGAGCGCCTTCTGAGCCATAGGTTCGTCTTCAACGATGAGTACTTTCATATTCTTTAATTTTGCAGGTATCTGACTTTTACAGCAGCGGCAGGCGGACAATATATTCGCTCTCGGTCTTTTCAATCCCTATTTCCCCGCCCCCGAGGTCCGAGTACTGCTGCCTGATGTATTTCTGCCCCACCCCGGTTGAGGAGGCTGCGCTCTTTCGGGGCGAAAGCGAGTTTCTGACCTCCACCGTGGCCCCGTCGCTCCCGATGGAAATCTTCAGCGGCCTCTCCGCGCTCACCGCATTGTGCTTGAACGCGTTCTCCACCAGCATCTGCACCGCGCACGGAGGCACCTTCTTCTCAAGGTCACCCTCCGTTATGGACTCCCTCACATCGAACCCTTCGGGAAAGCGCGTTCTCATAAGCGCGAGATAGGACCTCACGAACTCCATCTCCCTTCCAAGCGTCACCGTCCGCTCCTCCTCGCTGTGGAGAATGTAGCGGTAGAGGCCCGCCAGACGGTGAATGAACTCGCTTGCCGCCTCGTTTTGCCCGTCCACCACCAGCCCGTCCAGCACATTGAGCGAATTGAACAGGAAATGGGGGTTCACCTGCTGCTTGAGGCTCTCGTAGCGGAACTGCGCGTAGTGCCTTTTCTGCTTCTCGGCCTTCATCGCCTGCTGCACCTCGAGCGAATAGTTCGCGATGAAAATTATGCAGTAGGCCGAAATCTCGCAGATGAGGCAGACTACGCACAGCTGAAGAAACTCCGTCGTGAGCTCGGGCCGGATTTCGCTCTCGGGTGAGAAGCACACGATGTAGGCTGTGAGCTGCGAGGTGATGAGAATGAAAAGGATGAAAAGGAAAATCCACACGTTGCGCCCGAACTGCTCCCGGAGCGTCTTGCTGAAGCGTATGAATATGATGTTGAGGCAGATAAGGGCCACAAGCACCGCCGAGTTCGAGAGAATCATCCCCAGCACCTCAAGCGTTGTCCAAGCGGAGCGCCCCGCCGACGAAAAGGCGAAAATGACAAGACGGAGAATGAATATGAATGCCACCGCGAAGACCAGAATCCTCACCTGCTCCTTCCTGTCCCCGCGGCTCTGAAGATGCGAGTTTCCGTGGACAAGAGCCCCTGCAACGGCGTTCGTGCCCCAGCCGAGAATGAGAGTGGTGATAAAGGTTGCGAGAGAACTTGCCGCGACCCCCGCCCCGAGAAACCGTCCCAAAAGAAGGCCTCCTTCCGTGCCTATGAGAAATCCTGCGACATTCACAAGGATTATGCAGGCCGCGGTGACTTCAAGACGCAGTTCCCTCCGCCAGCAAAGAACGACGGTGAGCGCCATCGTCAGAAGGGTCAGCAGAAGTTCGTCGCTGAGCCCGAATTCCCCGAAGGTGAATGCCACTGCGGCGTGCGCAAGGGCGAAAAGCAGGACAATAAGTCCCGTGGTCTTGGTCTCTTTAGTCATTATGCGGTTATATCCCCTCCATCCTCTCTTCGGGGATGGGGTGAAAATACTCCGCTAAATTAGGAAAATAAACCTGAAAATCAACGAAAAAACTGAAGAATATACTTCCGCCCCCTGGGGGAAATCTTCGCAAGGCCCATAAAATTCCCCTCCGATTTCATCCGCCCCAAGGCGCCGTTCATCCCGAAAAATCCGCAGTTCGTCGGAAATTTGGGACGGATTGACAAATTTTTGCATATATTAGCGGAACAATTACAAAACGACACTAATAACCGCATTCCGCTTACGGACTTTAAGGAATTGGGATAACAGACATAACTTTTCCGGGAAGCACGAAGCTGTAATGCACTTTAAGACCACATCCCCTCCGGGGAAACCGCATAATGAAAGAGCTAAATCCAAAACTGTCCTTCTGGCAAATCTGGAA
>CAYNDY010000225.1:0-2749 GCA_964396105.1 uncultured Muribaculaceae bacterium | reverse complement strand
GGAAATTCGTCCCGGTCGGCTTTTTGCGTGTATCTAAATCTCTCTATTTCACTCTCTTGAAGAATTTTGGAATCCCTATATCTTTTTCCGGAGCCACTCGCGGACAGGGGTGTCGTAGATTTTGAGAAGACCCCAGGCGAGAAGGATTGAAAGGATGAAAACACCGGCGGCTACAGCGATGTGCTGCCATAGGGGCGCCTCCGGGTGCTCCGCCACCCAGTTAATCTGCATATAAATCAGCGGGAAATGCGTGATGTAGAGCGGGTAGGAAAGTTCGCCCATCCACTTGCAGACTGCGGTGCTGCGCGGGTCGGTGGTCGTGGAACCTGCCCCGGTGAGGATTATGAGAGGAAAAATCACAATTATGCAGACCGCCTGATAAAGCCCGTCCCAGACGCACTGCCGTCCGCAGATGCACGGGATGCAAAAAAGGATAGCAATAGCCGCGGAGCACCACCAGAAGCCTCCGCGAAGATGAAGCGGCGAGCCGCTCGGGTTCCCCGGGGTTCGGCGCGAGGGGAGAATCCTTGAAATCACCAGTCCGCAGAGGAACGGATACAGAAGCCTTGCAAAGCCGACGTAAATCTGCTGCGGGGTGAGGCTCCATCCGCCGATGACATTGTACTGCGGCCCGTCGGGGAAGAGTCCGAAGACATCCCAGCCGAGACAGAGGTCGAGGGTGAAGAACGAGGAGAACGCGCACAGAGCCCCAAGCACCGCAAGTGGCAGCCGCCTGAAAATGAAAGCGTAAAGTATGTTCCCGACATATTCGAGACTCAGCGACCAGTTCGGCCCGTTGAAGGAGTTGAGTTCTCCCCAGCCCCTTATGTCAAGCGACATCCCGCAGGGAATCATCAGAAGACCCATCACAAGGCAGAGAGCGAATTTCCATCCTTCCACTTCCAGAGTGCGGGGGAAAGCCGTGCCAGCGAAAAAGAACAGCGACGCTCCCAGCACCGTGCCGGCGATGACCATCGGGTGAAGGCGCGCCAGACGGCGTTTGAAAAAGGTCCAGGTGCTCATCCTGCCCCACCTGTCGTCGTAGGCATATCCGATTACGAAGCCGCTGAGAACGAAAAAGAAGTCCACCGCAAGGTAGCCGTGGTTGATAATCTGGCTCGCAGGCCCGTCTGAGTAGGTTTCCAGAAGGTGGAACGCCACGACAAGAAGCGCCGCCACGCCCCTCAGGCCGTCAAGAATTTCATATCGCGGCTTCGAAGCCAGCACAGTTTTCTCCATAATCCAATATATGTTTAATCAATCCTACACACTTCCCCCATCGGGGCACTCACAAAACGGATGCAAATTTAGGGAATATATTTCCGGAGGATTTGATGTATTGTGACGAATAATTGCTGTATATTTGCAATAAAACCGAAGCAATGGAATATACATTCGACAAAGTGAGGCTCACGCCAGAGCAGCAGATAGACCTGCACTCGCAGCCCTCATTCGAGCTCTCCTACATCCTCAAAGGGTGCGGACTGAGGACAATCGGCACCCTCTCCGCCTCTTTTGGCAGCGGGGAACTCATCCTGATCCCGCCCCATATCCCCCACAAATGGGAGTTCGACCCTTCGTGCGTGGACTCCGGAGGCAACATCTCCAATCTGACCCTCTGTTTTATGCCCTCTATGCTCGAGGGCCTTTCCAGGATTTTTCCGGGGATGTCCCGCACTCTTCTTTCGCTCGAAAATATGGAGGGCGCGGTGCTGTTTCAGGGCAGCGTGAGGGACAGAATCGCCTCTCTTCTGGAAAAGGTGGAGGAAAGCGGGGGAGCGGAAAGGGCGTCTCTCATCCTCCGGATTCTGGAGGCGGCCTCGCTTCAGACCGAGGCCCTGGAGGTCGGCGGACAGACACTGCCCCCGGGCAGCGATGAGAGGAGAATGGAAAAGGTGAGGATATATGTTAGCTGCAATTATTCCCGCCGCATCCTTCTGGAGGATGTCGCCTCCCACATCGGAATGAACCGCAGCGCGTTCTGCCGCTTCTTCAAAGCCCGCGCAGGAGAGACGTTCATCTCCTACCTCACCGCCTACCGCATTTCCCGCGCCTGCGAGCTCCTTTCCGAAGGCGAACTCCAGGTCGGCGAAGCGGCCACAGCCTCCGGTTTCGAGTCCCTCCCGCACTTCTGCCGCACCTTCCGCAAACTAAAAGGAATGTCCCCCTCGCAGTACCTCCTCCAAACACGCAAGGCCTGACAGCCCTTTTAGTATTTGACTTTGTCGGTCTTCTTTTTCCACCGGTCGAAAGCGGCGGCGCCTTCCTCGCGAAGCATCGGTTCGGCGCTCAGATGGCGCTCGGACTGCGGGAGGGCGAGTTCGTCGTAGATGAACGAATCGTCGAAGCCGGCCTCTGCGGCATCCTCCTTTGTGGCGGCATAGTGGATTTTCTTGAGCCTTGCCCAGTAGATGGCTCCGAGGCACATCGGGCAGGGTTCGCAGGATGTGTAGAGCTCGCAGTCGCTGAGGACGAAGGTCCCGAGGGCTTTTGCCGCGTTGCGGATTGCGGTCACCTCGGCGTGGGCTGTCGGGTCGTTGTTGGCCGTGACCCGGTTGACTCCCGTAGAGACAATTTCCCCGTTTCTTGTTATGACTGCCCCGAAAGGGCCTCCGCCGTTTTGTACATTATCAACTGCAAGAGCGATAGCCTTGCGCATATATTCCTTGTCGTCCATAAATCCAATACTCAAATCGTTAAGAAATTCAGTCGCAGTCGCGACATTTGCAGTGCAAATATAGCCAATTTC
>CAYNDY010000224.1:0-2770 GCA_964396105.1 uncultured Muribaculaceae bacterium | reverse complement strand
CGGCCGTGACTCCCCGGGGATAGTCGCAAAGGCTTTGCATATCAGTTTGACTGCCTCGCTTGTGCATTGCTATGTATTCCAGCGAATTGGCGCCCACAAGAGGGAGCATTTCGCTGTCGTCTTCGCCGGCTGAGATGTCGTTCACCGTAACCGGGCCGATCTCCCCGAGGCAGCGCCGAACTATCTCCGCCCTAAATGTGTCTATTGAGATTTTAACCTCCCTTTTCGGGCCCTTGGAAGTGTCATCCTTCGTCTCCTTGCGTGCGTTATCCCCCTTCACTGAGCCATCTTCATTTCTACATTCTCTTAGTATTGCCTCCTTTACGGGCACAAGAACGGCCCCCAGCCGCCTCCATTCCTCCTCCAGCGAAACGCTTTCCGAGCCCGGGCGGGTGGAGCAGGCCCCGATGTCGATGTAGTCGGCCCCCTCACGGACCATCCCGACGGCCCTTTCGACAGCCTCATCCACTCTCACCCTTCCGTCCTCGTCCATATTCCTGCTTCCGCTGAAAAAAGAGTCCGGCGTGATGTTGAGGATGCCCATAATCTGCGGGCGATGCTGCCAAGTGCTGCCCCGCGGCGCAATATCACCGGCTCCCGATTTCATATTTTCTTTTGACATAAATTTCGTATTTTTGCAACTTTGAACCGGGGGGACTCCTCCTCAAGTTCAAACAGGACAAAATTAGAAAAAAATCCGTTAGCACACGCAACTGAATATGCTTATCGTCATCGAAGGTCTCGACGGGTCGGGTAAATCCACCCAGGTGAGAAAACTCAGGGAATATCTGGGCAGACTGCCCCAAAAACTCGAATATATACATTTCCCGCGCTATGACGCCCCTGTCTATGGGGAGCTGATTTCCCGTTTCCTTCGCGGAGATTTCGGGGCGAATGACGCCGTGCACCCTCAGCTGGTGGCGCTTCTTTTTGCCGAAGACCGTCACGGAGCGGCAGGGGAGATGAGGAAAATCCTCGCCGGGGGGGGCAATGTGCTTTTGGACCGCTATGTCTATTCCAACATAGCCTATCAGTGCGCGAAACTCTCCAATCCCTCTGAGGCAGAGGACCTTAGAGAGTGGATTTGCAACACGGAATATGGGCAGTTCGACCTCCCGAGGCCGGATCTGAACATATTTCTCGATGTGCCGACGGGGTTTGTGGAGAAAAAACTTTCCGCCGAGCGCTGCGGGGGAGACCGCGATTACCTCGAAGGCGGGCACGACATCCACGAAGCGGATATGTCCTTTCAGCGCAGGGTCCGGGAGGTTTATCTTCGCCAGTGCGAACTCGATCCCCATTTCATCCGGGTGGACTGCGCGGCCGCTGACGGTTCAATGCTGCCGCCGGATGCGATTTTTGAGAAAATCCGTGCCGTCGTTGACAAGGCTTTGAGCAGCTGCGCCGAATAAAATTTCGGTTTGAATTGAACTTCAAGAAATTATCGAAGGGTTATGTCGAAATCGATGAAATATTACAATATATTCCGCCGCTTCTGCGCATTCGTCCTCGGGGCGGTTTTCCTCCTTTCGGGGATATTGAAACTTATGGACCCTGTGGGCACGGGATTCATAATGAAATCCTATCTGGCGTTCCTCCATTTGGGATTTCTTGACGGGGCGGCAGTCGTTTTCGGAGAAAGTTTCGCCTTCGCCGAGGCCATCATCGGAGCGGCGCTTATGAGCGGAGTCTGGCGCAAGGCCACCGGGATTGCAACTTGCGTCCTCACCGCCTTTTTCACTCTCCTCACCCTCATCCTTCTCATTTTCAATCCCGCGATGGATTGCGGATGTTTCGGGGAGGCTCTGCATCTGACTCATTCTCAGACATTTATAAAAAATCTCATCCTTTGCGCACTTTGCTGCTTCGCGTTCATCCCGATGAAGGAGCTGGACAAGCCGGTGAAGGTGAAATATGTTTCATTCGCTATCGCGGCCTGCTCACTCGTGGCGCTCGCGACCTATTCGATGATAGGCCTGCCGATGAAGGACTACACGGCGTTCAAGACCGGAGTGCCTCTTCAGGGAGCGGAGGATGCCGAGGAGGGCGAATTTGCTGAGCCTGAGTTTATATATGAAAAGGACGGGGTCCAGAAGGCGTTTTCGCTCGAAGATCTTCCGGACAGCAGCTGGACTTTTGTGGATTCGAGGATAGCTTCCGGCGGGTTCAACTCGGGGGCGGTGCTTTCACTCACAGACGCGGAAGGAAAATACTGCGACGCTGTGCCTCTGTTGGGGGATGTGGTGGCGGTTTCGGTGTACAGGTCGCTCTCAGAGAAGCGCTTCAAGGGCATTCTGAAAGTTCTTGAGGATGCCGCCGGGGAGGGATTTAAGCCCCTGCTTCTTGTCGCTTCGGATGATTTTCTGCCCCAGGGAGCGCTGGAGGGCGTTTTCGAGAGTTGTGACCCCGCTCATGCTGCGGACTCAAGCCTTGCAAATTCCGTCACACAAAACAGCGACTCAAGCCTTGCCGCCGAGGCTCACCCCGCAGACTCGAGCCTTGCGTCTCAAGCTCCTACGCCTCTCAAGGCAATCACCTATTATTCAGATTACAAGACTCTTGCAACGCTCAACCGTTCCAACGGCGGAGTCACTTTCCTTAGCGACGGGACAATAGTCCAGAAGTGGTCCTACACCCTGCGTCCTTCAGCCGAGGATCTCGCCGCGGCAAAGACTGAAGACCCGGTGACGCTCGCCGTAGAAAACCAGTCCCACGGCAGCCTGGCCCTGCAGGGCTTCCTCCTCTACGTCTTCGCCGTCTTGTTACTACT
>CAYNDY010000223.1:0-2804 GCA_964396105.1 uncultured Muribaculaceae bacterium | reverse complement strand
GAGGTCAGAGTCGCCTCCTTGATGCAGCTGCAGAGAGCGAAGCAGAGGAAGGCTGCTGAAAACGCTTTCAAAAATATATTTCTTTTCATACTCTTCATCTCCTTTCTTTTAGAACTGTACGGTCAGACCTCCGGAAATCGTGCGCACAGGCGAATAGGTGGCCTGCGAGGTGGTGCCGGTGTAGGACTGGCGCGGGTCAAAGCCCTTTCTGCGCGACCAGTACCATACGTTTTCGCAGCTAAGATAAACCCTCACTTTCTCCACCTTCACTTTCCTTGTGTATTTTGCCGGAATCGTGTAGCCGAAGTTGATGTTCTGAAGGTTCAGATAGCTGGCGTCGGTGAGGAAGCGGTCCGATGTGCCGTTCTGGTTCTGGTCCTCATACTGAAGGCGCGGGATGGAAGAGGAGGTGTTTGTGCTGCTCCAGGCCTTCAGGATGTCCTTGTGCCAGTTCATTCCCGTGGATTTGTTGGCCGGGGAGTACATTGCCTCCGCGTAGCCGGAGTCGTATGCAAGGCCTCCGATCTGGTAGTTGAATGCGACGCTGAGGTCGAATCCGTAGAAGCGCAGGTCCGTGGAGAATCCTCCGTAAAGGTCCGGGATAGGGTTGCCGCAGATGTAGTCGGTGGCGGAGGTGTATTCGGTGGTGGTGGTCCTTCCGAGAATGTTTCCGTTCTCGTCGGTGGTGTCCATATACCACATAGAAAGTCCGTCCTCAGACACTCCTGCGTACTTTTTCATATAGAAGGTGTACATCGAAAGGCCCTCTCCATAGAAGGTGTTGCCGCTGACAAAGCCCGAATATCCCTCGGCGCTCTTGGTTTTCCTTTCCTCCGGAAGCATCGTTATGCGGTTGTTCAGATGGGTCATATTGAGGTTGATGTCCCACTGGAAGTTGTCCTTTTGGAACGGAGTGTAGTTAATCTCGAATTCCACGCCCTGGTTTCTCATATCCCCGACATTGGCATAGTAGGAGGAATATCCCATTGAAGGGGCCACAGGGAAGGAAAGGAGCATATCGGTGGTGTTGCGGACGAAGTACTCGAGCCCTCCGGAAATCATTCCGCGGAGGAATCCGAACTCCACGCCGGCGTTTATGTTGGTGTTAGTCTCCCAGGTTATGTTCTCCGCTCCCTTCGAGCTGAAGACCGTGGAGACATTTCCGTTGGCGTTTTCGATGGTATAGACGTCGGTGTAGCGGAAGTTTCCGATGTTGTCGTTACCCTGCGAGCCCACGGATGCCTTGAGTTTGAGGATGTCCAGCCAGGAATATGTCTGTTCCATAAATTTTTCCCTGTTCAGGACCCACGCGCCGCCCAGAGACCAGAAGTTGCCCCAGCGGTGCTTCGGGTGGAAGCGGGAGGAGGCGTCGCGGCGGTATGACCCCGAAAGGAAGTAGCGGGAGTCGTAGTCGTACTGGACTCGGGTGAACCAGCCCTCGTTGTAGTAGTCGGTGCGGTAGGAATCCGCGCTCTGACGGTCGATGATGGCCCCTGCAAGCTCGTCGTTGGTCTGGGTGAGCATATTGCTCTTGCTTGCGGAGAGGGTGTAGTATTTCGACTGGTAGTACTCGTGACCCGCCATAGCGTTAAGGTTGTGGCGGCCTATCTGCTTCGTATAGTTAAGAATCTGCTGGGTGTTGAAGTCGATGGTTCTGCCGTGAGCCTTCGAGACGATTCCGTTTTCGCTCGCGAACTGGCCGAAATAAGGGTTGTAGGTGGCTGTGGAGCGGGTTTCGTCAAGGGCTACGCCTGCATTCACGGTGAACTTGAAGTCGCGCAGGAAGGTTATGTCGAAATAGCCCGTGCCGTTGAAGGCGTTTCCCTCGGAGAGCGACTCGTTGAGCCGGGAGTCTGAAAGGGCGTTGCCGTTCGGGAAGAGCGAGCGCTCCATTCCTGCGTTTTCCCCGTTTCCGTAGTCATACCTCATCAGTCCGCCCTCGGTGGAGAGGATGTTCCCTTCGGCGTCACGGATGTAGAGGGGATATATCGGGCCCATTGTGGAGGTGTAGGCGAAGACATTTCCCGAAGATCCGCTTTCTCCGCTGTCGGAAATCTGGTTGTAGCGGAAGTGGGAGTAGTTGGAGTTCACTCCTATTTTGAGCCAGGAGGTGGCTTCGTAGTCGAAGCGGGCCCTTGCGGTGTAGCGCTCCATATCGGAGTTGTAGGCGATTCCTTCGTTGTTCAGGTAGCCCAGGGAGACGAAAATGGAGGTTTTGTCGCTGGTGCTCGCAAGGGAGGCGTTGTATTCCTGGCGCAGGGAGTTTCTGTAGGCTGCATTCACCCAGTTGTCCGGCTGAATCCAGTATTCCTCGCCCTTGTACACGACGCTGCGCCCCAGAGTCGCCTGCGGGTTCACCTTGCCGTTGCTTCCGATGAAGTCCTGTCCGTCAGGAACGGTGAACACCTGGTACCCCAGGCCGCCCTCGTCGATGGAACCGGCCACGACGCTGTTAGCCTTCTGGTGCGCGGCGGCCTCGCTCGAACCCTGGCTGAGGTAGTAGCTCTTGAGGGCGCCGTAGTGGACTTCGTAGTACTGCGCCGGGTCGGTGATGTACTCGTAGTCCTGGGTCGCGCGGGAGTTGACTCCCCATTTGGCGTCAAAGTTTATTACGGTCTTGCTGCCCTTTGCCTTTTTGGTGGTCACCATCACGACTCCGTTCGCGCCCCTCGCTCCGTAGAGGGAGTTGGAGGCGGCGTCCTTGAGCACGGTGATGGACTCGATGTCGGCGGGGTTGATGTTCCCGAGGTCTCCCGAGTAAGGCATTCCGTCCACAACCCACAGCGGGTCATTTCCGGCGTTCA
>CAYNDY010000222.1:0-2810 GCA_964396105.1 uncultured Muribaculaceae bacterium | reverse complement strand
GGAACCACCAAAATTTCTCCGAAATTTCGGTCCCCCACGCGTGCGTGGACCAACGCCCATTGAGGGCAGTCCCCTCCTTCGCTACGGAAGTCTCAGCGCCAAAGCAGACATCTATGTTCAGCAGCGCCGTTACCACAAGCGCCAATGTCAGAATTATATTCTTAAATCTCATATCCGTCGAATCTGATTTTAAATGTTTTCCGAGCCCCGCTCTGAAGGCACTCACTTGAGAGCCCCGGCCCCGCCCTCAGCAGCCTTGAACTCGCTTGGAGTCTGGCCGAAATGGCGTTTGAAGCAGACGCTGAAATACTTGGGATTCGCAAACCCGGTCATCGTGGAAATCTCGGCCACGGTGCAGTCGGACTCCCGGAGCAGCTGCCCAGCCCTCTTCAGGCGGATGTCAAGGATGAACTCCTTGATGGACATCCCCGTAAGATCCGTTATCTTCTGATAGAGCCTCGTGCGCCCGATTGCCATATCCGAAGCGAAATCGTCCACCCCGTATTCCTCATTCTCGATATTCTTCTCTATGCAGGCGACCGCCTTGCGCAGAAGCTCCTCATCCATCGAAGAAAGGGCAATTTTCGACGGCTCGGCCACATACTTCTTGCTGTAGAGGTCTTTCAGCTTGTTCTGATTGAGAATCAGGGAAGAAATCTGCTTGAGAAGGAAATCAATGTCCACAGGCTTGTCGATAAAGACATTCGCCCCGTTCTCAAGCGCGTCAAGCGGAGCCTCGCGGTTTTCTCCGGCGGCCGAAAGCATAATAATCGGGATGTGGGAAGTCTTGATGTCCTCCCGAATGTGCCTGCACAGCTCAAAACCGTCAGCCCCCGGCATAATCAGGTCGGTGACGACAACCTGCGGAAGAATCCTCTCCACCTTGGCGATGCCGTCCGTGCCGTCAGAAGCCGTGTAAACATTATAGAAAGGTGACAGCCTCTGTTCCAGGTAGTTGCGAAGCTGGGCATCATCCTCGACCACAAGCACATCGTACTGCTTGCGCCCGGACTTCTTCTCCTCTTTCTCCCTGTCGGAAATGTCCGAGAGAAGGACATCGATTTCGGACGCCGCATATTCGTAGGCCGTTCCCTCGGACTCCACCGCCGCCTCATCCGCCGCCTCGTCTCCGCAATGGGCGAACGGCAGAACCACTGTAAATGAAACCGTGGAATCGGCTGAAGAAACCCCGATAGTGCCGTGCATATCCGAAACCAGTTCCTTAACAATCGCAAGACCAAGCCCGGTGTGGCTCTCGAAGGCAGTGGTAACCTTGCCCGCATTGTTGAAAGGCTCGAAAATGCTCTCATACCTGTCCTCAGGAATCTCCGAGCCGCTGTTGGTGACGGTGAAACTTAGCCACCGCGGCTCCTCCTGCCCTTTTTTCCCGGCCTCCGCTGAGACCCCCTCAGGAACATCTACAAAAGCCACTTTAAGGCTCACATAGCCGTTCTCGGTGGTGTATTTAACTGCATTTGAAATGAGGTTCGTGAAAACTTTCTCGACGGCGTCGTAGTCGAACCGGGTCATAAACCCGTCAACTGAGGAAATGAATTCCGTCTCAATGTGACGCGAGGAGGCATAGAACTCGAAAAGGGAGAAAATGCTGTCAACGAATTTCACGATGTCTCCGCTGCGAAGGTCAAGAGGCAGTTTGAGAGTCTCGATCTGGCGGAATTTCAGCAGCTCGGAAATCATTCTCTGGATTCTCACCACATTGTGAGAGATTGCATCCACATATTTTCTGGACGGAGAATCGCCCGGCAGGGTTTTCTCCAGTTGCTTCAGAGGGTCCACCACGAGAGTCAGAGGGGTCTTGAGGTCGTGGGATATGTTCGTAAAGAAATTGATTCGCGCCTGGGTCAATTCCCTCAGATTCTGTTCCTTCTCCTTTTCCACCTCAAGGCTCTGTTCAAGCATCTTTCGCCTTGTCATATATTCCCAGGCGAACCATATCACGCTGAGTATCAAAAGGATATAAAGGACATACGCAAGAGGGGAAAGGAACGGGGACGGATGTATGCGGAAGGAAAGCGAACTTATGCGCTCGCCCCACACCCCGTCGCAATTGGCGCTGCGCATCTCGAAACGGTAGCGTCCGGGAGAAAGGTTTGCAAATCTCACGGCTGTCTGTCCGGAAGGAAGAAGGGTCCAGTTGTCGGAAATCCCTACCATCCTGTAGGCAAAGCGGTTGCGCTGGGATTCAAGGTAGGAATTTGAGCAGAAGCCGATTTCTATGCTGCTCTGCCGATACCCGAGGTTTATTACCCCGCTGTTAACGGAAACCGCCTCTTTCAGCGGAGAGTCTTTCACTCCGGGCACGGCCTCCTCGTCATTGATTTTAAGATCTGTGAAATATACCTTCGGCTTTTGGGGATTTACCTTGAATTTCTGGGGATTGAAAATCAGAAATCCGTCCGTGCCTCCGAAAACGAGTTCAGAAGAGCTTGTGCGGAAGCAGGAGCGAAGATAATATGCCCCGCAGCCGTCAGGCTTGTCAATGTCCGAGCGGGCAATCTTCCCTTTTGCCGAGTCATAGACAAACAGTCCCCTGTCCGTACTCATCCACATATTTCCGTCCGCAGGGTCCTCAAGGATGCCGAAAACGGTTCTGCCGGTAAAAAGGCTGTCGGAGGAAGAATTGATGTTGACATAGCGTCCCTGCGCATCGAGACGGTTCACTCCCCCGCCGCGTGTTCCGAACCAGTATTCACCTTTTGAGGTTCTGCACCAGCAGCACAGGTTGTTCGCGCTGACATCGCCCCCGCCGACAACATAGCGGGAGACAATCTTTCTAGTCCTCTCATCCA
>CAYNDY010000221.1:0-2855 GCA_964396105.1 uncultured Muribaculaceae bacterium | reverse complement strand
CGGCGGAGAGTCTGGGGAACCTCAGGAATCCTTCCGGAAACAAGATATGGATGACGTCCGTAGCATCCGCAGATGAGGGTGTCCTTCGTTCCGTGGAAAATCACGCAACCGCCGTTGTCATTGAGGTTGACTCCTGCAGGAAGTCCCTCCGGACGGTCAGGAAGAAGTCCGCCGTCGTACCAGTTGACCTCCACCTCAGGCATTGAAACCTTAGGCATATTGTCACGTGCAGGGAAAGTGTATTTAACGTGCTGCGCGCTTGGGCAGGACTCGCTCAGAAGCTTGGTTGAAGAGCCCTCGACGTGGGTCGGATAGCCCAGGTTGAGCGCTACGAACGGAGCGTGGAGGATGTGGCAGGCCATATCTCCGAGCGCACCTGTTCCGAAATCCCACCAGCCGCGGAAGTTCCACGGAGTGTAGATTGAGTTGTACGGACGCATAGGAGCCGGTCCGATGAACGCTTCCCAGTTGAGAGTGTCAGGAACATCCATAACTTTCTCCGGACGCTCCAGGCCCTGAGGCCAGATAGGACGGTCGGTGAATGCGTCGACGCGGGTCACCTCGCCGATTTCGCCGTTCCAGATCCACTCGCAGGCAAGCCTTACGCCCTCTTCGGAAGCGCCCTGGTTACCCATCTGGGTGGCCACTTTGTATTTTGCTGCAAGCTTCGTAAGAAGCCTTGACTCGTAAACGGTGTGGGTGAGAGGTTTCTCGCAGTAAACGTGCTTTCCGGCTGCGATTGCCTCGGCGCAGATGATTGCGTGGGTGTGGTCGGCTGTGGCGCAGACAACGGCGTCGCACTTGTCGAGCATTTCAGCATACATCTCGCGGTAGTCGGTATATACCGGAAGTTCCTCCGGAAGACCTTTCTTGATGTCCTTAGGAAGCTGTTTGTAGAGTTCCCTGTAGCGGTCGATTACGTGGCCGGCATATTTAAGGTCCACGTCGCAGATGCCGATAATCGCCTCTGTTTCAAGTCCTTCGAGAACGGAAGCGCCTCTTCCGCCGACTCCGACTGCAAGAATCTTGAGCTTGCGGTCAAGCGTCTTTGCGGTCTGTTTTTCTTTTTTGCTGCGGGGAGCTTCGCTTGCAAAAAGCGACTGTGGAGACATAGCGGCGAGACCGGCAGTTGCGGCAGCGCTCACTTTGAGAAAAGATCTTCTTGAGAATTCTTTTGACATAACTCTTTGATTTTTAGTGTGTTAATATATTTATATCTGTTTTATCCTAAAAGAACGAGACTTTATTCCACAAAGTTAGTGAATAAATCCGATTTCGGGTTGATATATTTTGACCAAATGTTGACAGAAATAAGCAATCATTCCGATTCCATTATTATTCCGCCTCCAACACATACACGTCCTCTCCGGGAGCGGAGAAGAGAAATTTCTCGCGGGCGAAGCGCTCGAGGGAGTCGCGATTGGACTTAAGCTCCCTGATACGGGAGTCCATCTGCTCGGTTTTACTCTTGTAATCCTCAATCTGACGGTCTATGCGGGCGATGTCCACCTTGGCACGGATCCACGCGGGGAAGGTGTTGCCCGGGCCGAACAGCCACGAAAAGAGGAATATCGCCAGGACTATTATGGCGAATTTTGCGAATGGAGAAAGCTTTACGCGAGAGAGTATGTCCTTTATTTTGCCCAAAACAAGAGAATTTCCGCAAAAATAACTAATTTTGTGGGATTTTGCGTCAGCAAAGCATAAAGGATTTAAAATTTAAAAACACATATATTATGAAACCTACACTTTTGGTACTTGCTGCCGGAATGGGCAGCCGCTACGGCGGACTCAAACAGATGGACGGCCTCGGCCCTAACGGGGAAACCATCATCGACTATTCAATCTACGATGCAGTTCAGGCCGGATTCGGCAAAGTCGTTTACATCGTCAGGGAGTATTTCCTCGATGACTTCAAAAAGCACGTCGCAGAGCGTTACAGCAATGTTAAATGCCTCGACGGAACTCCTCTTCAGTTCGAATTCGTGACTCAGGAGCTCAACAAAATCCCTGCAGGATTCACAGTGAACCCTGAAAGGATCAAGCCGTGGGGAACAAACCACGCTCTTATGATGGCTAAGGACGTAATCCGCGAGCCTTTCGCAGTCATCAACGGAGACGACTACTATGGAAAGGAGTCTTTCAAGGTCATCGCAGACTGGTTCAAGAAGAACGAGGGTTCAAAGGGCAAATATGCTCTCGTGGGCTTTGAAATCGACAACACCCTTTCAGACTCGGGCTCAGTTTCCCGCGGAATCGGAACCGCCGACAAGGACGGATTCCTCACCCACGTGGAGGAGCACCACAATGTTATCCGCAAGGAAGACGGCAAGATCCACGCGACCAACGCCGCAGGAGAGGACGTGATCCTCGCCGACAAAGCTCTCTGCTCAATGAATATGTGGGGATTCACCCCTGACTACTTCGCAGCGAGCGAGGAGGTTTTCAAGGGATTCCTCAAGGAGAACAGCGAGAACATCAAGGCAGAGTTCTACATCCCTTACGCCGTTGACTGCCTCATCAAGAAGGGTGAAGCCAGTTGCGAACTCATCTCCACTCCTTCACGCTGGTTCGGAGTCACCTACCAGGCAGACCGTCCCGGCGTAGTTGCGAAGTTCAAGGAGTTTGCCGACACCGGCGTCTATCCTACTCCGCTCTACAAGTAGGCGTTCCACACCATATAATATAAATGGTATAAAACTGTACTGTTTTGGGATTCTTCAAATACAGAAAAAATACTGCCGGGAAAGGCTTCGACTTGTTCGGAGCCTATTCCTGGTTTATAATGGGCGGTAAGGAATTCTTCTGGGTTCTGATTATGTTTATGCTTGGGGCCATCCTCGGAAACCTTATCA
>CAYNDY010000220.1:0-2906 GCA_964396105.1 uncultured Muribaculaceae bacterium | reverse complement strand
TTTAGTAGTACCTTTGTCGCCGCTTTTGGCCTACAGACCGTGGCCCGAAGTATTACTGTATTATTAACAATCTAAACTTTTTTCAAATGGCTGAATATTTGGCACCAGAGAAAAAGCAGGAGATTTTCGCGAAATACGGAAAGTCCAACACCGACACCGGCTCGCCTGAGAGCCAGGTAGCGCTGTTCTCCTACCGTATCGCTCACCTCACAGAGCACCTCAAAACCAACAAAAAGGACTACGCAACCCGTCGTTCACTGTTGAAGCTCGTAGGTAAAAGACGTCGTGTACTTGACTACCTCAAGGAAATTGACATCGAGAGATACAGGGCTATCGTCAAAGAGCTTGGACTCCGTCGATAGCAAACCTCACACGAAGGGGGGTGACCCGAATGGCCGCAAACGGCTTTTTGGACGCCCTCCGTTTTTTTTGAATGTGGTTTTAGTCTCTCAGCGAGGTTAAGACCGCGTTTTTGCAGTCAATCCCGGCAGCGTTCACAACTTCAACCTGCGACGGTGCCCGGAACCAACATATATGTGAAAGTACGAAGCACAAGTATTACTAATCGGCTCCCATCGGGGGAGGCAGGTTGAAAAACAGAATTAATGAACATTATCAACAAAAAAATCGAATTATCTGACGGAAGGGTAATCGAGATTGAGACCGGAAAGCTTGCAAAACAGGCCGACGGCGCAGTAGTGGTCAAGATGGGCGGCACAATGCTGCTCGCAACCGTTGTGGCAGCTAAGGACGCAAAAGACGACGTGGACTTTATGCCGCTTCAGGTGGACTACAAAGAAAAATTCTATGCAGCAGGACGTTTCCCGGGCGGATTTATGAAGAGGGAAGGAAAGGCCACCGACGCCGAAATCCTCACCGCACGCCTTGTGGACAGGGCTCTCAGGCCGCTGTTCCCGGAGGACTTCCACGCTGAGGTATATGTGCAGATTTCACTCATTTCAGCCGAGAAAGACGTCCAGCCGGATGCGCTCGCAGGACTCGCCGCTTCAGCAGCCCTCGCAGTCAGCGACATCCCGTTCGGCGGCCCTATCTCCGAGGTAAGGGTTGTCCGCATCGGCGGAGAGTTCAAGATTGACCCTAACTTCTCCGAAATGGAGAACGCCGACATCGACCTTATGGTTGCCGCAACCTACGACAACATTATGATGGTCGAGGGCGAGATGAAGGAAGTGAGCGAGAAGGATATGCTTGAGGCAATCAAATTCGCGCACGAGGAAATCAAGAAGCACTGCAAAGTGCAGATGGAGCTCACCGAGGAGTGCGGCAAGAGTGTGAAGAGGACATACTGCCACGAGGTGAACGACGAGGAGCTCAAAAAGGCCGTAGAGGCATTCTGCTACGACAAATGCTACGCAGTTGCAAAGTCCGGCCAGGACAAGCACGCGCGCTCAGACGCCTTCGACGCCATCAAGGAAGAGTTTATGCAGACCATTCCTGAGGAGGAGAGGGAAGAGAAGCAGATGATGGTGGACCGCTACTATCACGCTGTGGAGAAATCCGCAATGAGAAACCTCATCCTCGACGAGGGAGTGCGTCTTGACGGCCGCCACACCACCGAGGTCCGTCCTATCTGGTGCGAGGTGGGCTACCTTCCTTGCGCACACGGAAGCGCAATCTTCACCCGCGGCGAGACCCAGTCCCTTGCTACGGTCACCCTCGGAACAAAGATGGATATGAAAGAACTGGACGAGGTCCTTGTTCAGGGAACCGAGCAGTTCGTCCTTCACTATAACTTCCCTCCGTTCGCAACCGGAGAGGCAAAGGCTCAGAGAGGCGTAGGCCGTCGTGAGATTGGTCACGGAAACCTTGCCTGGAGGGCCCTCAAGCCGGTAGTTCCGCTTGCACCGGAGAACCCGTATGCAATCAGGGTCGTGTCCGACATCCTCGAGTCCAACGGCTCATCCTCAATGGCGAGCGTCTGCGGAGGCTGCCTCGCGCTTATGGACGCCGGCGTGAAGATCAAGAAACCTGTCGCAGGTGTTGCGATGGGCCTCATCACCGACGCCGAGAAGCCTAACGAGCGTTACGCAATCCTCACCGACATCCTCGGCGACGAGGATCACCTCGGAGATATGGACTTCAAGGTGACTGGAACAAAAGACGGAATCACCGCCACCCAGATGGACATCAAGGTGGACGGACTTTCATACGAAGTGCTTGCAAAGGCACTCGAGCAGGCACGCCAGGGCAGGATGCACATTATGGGCGAGATGATGAAGACCATCAGCGAGCCGCGTGCAGACTACAAGCCGTTCGTTCCGCGTCTTGTCCAGATCAGGGTGCCGGGCGAGTTCATCGGCGCCATCATCGGAAAGGGCGGCGAGGTCATCCAGAAGATTCAGAGGGAGACCGGCACAACCGTCACAATCACAGAGGAGCAGAACAATGGTGTCAGCGAGGGTGTTGTGGACATCTTCGGCGACAACAAGGAGTGTATGGACAAGGCTCTGGAGTGGATCAACGGCATCTGCGCAGTGCCTGAGGTGGACAAGGTTTACCACGGAAAGGTGGTTTCCATCCTCGAGTTCGGCGCCTTCGTCGAGATTCTCCCTGGCAAGGAAGGACTTCTCCACATCAGCGAGCTTGACTGGAAGAAGACCGAGAAGGTTGAGGACGTGCTCAACGTCGGCGACGAGGTGGACGTGAAACTCCTCGAAATCGACGCCAAGACCGGCAAGATGCGTCTTAGCCGCAGGGCCCTCATCGAAAAGCCTGAGGGATATGTAGAGCCTGAGCGTAAGCCAAGGCCTGAGAGGGGAGACCGCCGCGATGACCGCCGTGGAGGCCGTGACGACCGCAGAGGTGGCCGCGATGACCGTAGAGGCGGGCGTGACGACCGCCGTGGAGACAGGGGTCCTCGCCGCGACGACCGCCGTCCTCGCAAT
>CAYNDY010000219.1:0-2907 GCA_964396105.1 uncultured Muribaculaceae bacterium | reverse complement strand
CTGAATATCCTGAATGTTGCGAACGACATCAGCCAGGCGATGCCGATTGTCATCGCGGCTGAAATGAACGCCCACTTCCAGCCCCCGGCCTCGTGGCGGATTGCGAAGAATGTCGCGATGCACGGAAGGTAGAGAAGGATGAAGACAAGGTAGGCGAGCGCTCCGGCCGGTGTGGTGTGCCTCTGGAGAGCCTTCTGCAGGTGGCTGAGCGAAACGCCCTCGTCAGTGGAGCTTTCCTGAGTGGCTACGCTTTCGACAGCCACTGCGCTCCCTTCCAAAGCCCCCTCAGCCGCAGCCCCATCAGCATAAATCTCAGCGCCAGAGCTTGTTTCAGCAGCCGAGGCGGCCTCGTCCTCGCTGTACATAATGCCCAGCGTGCTCACAATCAGCTCCTTGGCTCCCACTCCGGAGAGGATTCCGATGTCCATCTTCCAGTCAAACCCGAGCGGGTCGAGCGCCGGAGCGACCGCCTTTCCGAGATACCCCAGGTAGGAATGTTCCTGCTGCGCCTCGGCAGTCTCGTATTTATCGTGGTTCGGGAAATAGCTCAGGAACCAGATTGCTATCGAGCAGACGAGGATGACTCCTCCGATTTTGGAGAGATACTCCTTGCACTTCTCCCAGGTGTGTCTGAACACCGCCTTTGCCGTCGGCACCCTGTATGGCGGCAGCTCCATAACGAACGGGAGGTCGTCGTCCTTGATGAAATGGCTCAGCGCCCGGGCGCATATAATCGCCATCGCAATTCCCAGAACATACAGCCCCAGAAGCACGAGGCCGGCGTTGTGCGGGAAAAATGCCCCTGTAAGCAGGATATAGACAGGAAGACGGCCCGAGCAGGACATAAACGGAATCACAAGAATCGTCAGAAGCCGGCTCTTTCGCGACTCGATTGTGCGGGTGGCCATAATCGCCGGCACATTGCATCCGAAGCCCATAATCATCGGGATGAAGGATTTGCCGTGGAGCCCCATCCTGTGCATCAGACGGTCCATAATGAACGCCGCCCTAGCCATATACCCCGAGTCCTCGAGCAGGGAAATGAACAGGTAGAGAAGAAGGATGTTCGGCAGGAACACGAGCACGCTGCCCACTCCGCCGATGACTCCGTCAACAATGAGGTCCTTCAGCCAGCCGTCCCGCATAAAGTTGCTGACCATCTCCCCGAACTTGTCCACGCACCACTGAATCCAGTCCACAGGGTAGGCTCCGAGGGTGAATGTGCCCTGGAACACGATGAAAAGCAAGAGGATGAATATCGGGAACGCCAGCCACTTGTTCGTGACCACGGCGTCAATCTTCTCGGAAAGCGTCTTTTTCTCCCTCCCCGAGTCGTTTCGCTTCCATGTCTCGGTGAGCGCGCCCTGGATGAAGGCATATTTCGCCTCCACGATTGCGGTCTCGGTGGATATGCCCAGAAGGTCCTGAATCCTCTTCTGCTCCTCGAACCTTGCTGCGATGACTTCGTCCCTGTTCGGAAGAGCCTCCACAACACGTGCGATGTCGGAGTCATTTTCGAGGTATTTGATTGCAAGATAACGCGTTGAGTACCTCTGACGTATGTCCTTGTCTTTCTGGAGAATGAGTTTAATGCGGTCTATGCTCTGCTCGAGCTCCGCGCCGTGGTTGATGTGGATGTGGCGGGAAAGTTCCGGGGTGTTGTGCTCATAGACGGCAATTACCGTGTCGAAGAGACGGTCAATTCCCTCTCCGGTGCGGCTCACCGTTGGCACAATCGGGAGTCCGAGCAGGTAGCCCAGCTGCTTGATGTCCAGCTGATCCCCGCTTTTTTTGAGCTCGTCGAACATATTCAGAGCCACTACCATCCTCAGGTTCATATCGATGACCTGCGTCGTGAGGTAGAGGTTCCTCTCGAGGTTCGAAGCGTCGATTACATTGATTACAACGTCGGGAACGTCGTCGATGAGGTTCTTCCTCACATAGAGCTCCTCGGGGCTGTAGGCCGAGAGGGAATATGTGCCCGGGAGGTCGACGAGGGTGAATTTATATCCGCCATATTCGAAAAGTCCCTCCTTCGCGTCCACCGTGACTCCGCTGTAGTTGCCGACGTGTTCGTGGGCGGAAGCGGCGATGTTGAAAAGGGATGTTTTCCCGCAGTTGGGGTTGCCGACAAGGGCGACGCGGATGGATTTGCGCTTTTCGGCGACGAGTTTCTCGATTTCGGAGTCGGTGAAGTCGGTTTTCTGCCCGTCGGGCGTTTCTGTGCCGCTTTCTGAACTGCCCCCCGCAGAGTTTTCTTTTGAAGAAAGTCCCTCGAGCGAGTCAGCGGGGGCGTTGTCGGAGCAGTCGTCGGCCTCGATGGCGCGGAGTGGCTCCGCGGGACCGAATGCTGCCGGATCCTGCTTGATCATTTCCAGCGCCTCCTCCTTGCTCAGCACCTCAATCCTTGCCGCCTCTTCCCTTCGGAGGGATATTTTGTAGCCAATTATTTCATATTCAATCGGGTCGCGGAGCGGGGCGTTAAGCACAACCTTGACCTTGCTGCCCTTCACGAATCCCATCTCGGTAATTCTCTTGCGGAAGCTTCCGTGTCCGCTAACTTTGACGACCACCGCCGTCTCTCCTGTCCTTAAATCAGATAATTTCATTCAACTGCATTTCAAATCCGGCGCAAAGGTAGCCAATACCCCCTTGCGCCGCATCATCATATATTGGTATTTTTTTAGGTATTTTTAGGCGGAGAGCCAGTCTTCGATTTTGAGGTGGGGGATGTGGGCGAAATGGCGCGAGTTGTGGGTTACCATCGTGAAATTACCAGCTGCCGCCTGTGAGCCGATCAATAGGTCCATATCATCTATGGGCTTACCCGCGCCATAGAGGAGAGCTTTGTCCCGTCCGAAGCAGTCCGCGTCGGATGAGCCCGGGGTGCCGAACGGGAGGATGTTG
>CAYNDY010000218.1:0-2915 GCA_964396105.1 uncultured Muribaculaceae bacterium | reverse complement strand
ATCCTCAAAAATCCTTCACAAAACTATACCAAGTTATTTTTTCATCATCACTAAAATTCGTTAAATCGTTAGCCAAATTTTCCATTATTGCATAAAAATTGCTAAATTCGCGGCGCGAAATGTAGCATACTGCTGAGAATGACCCGGCAAAATGCGCATTTCCCGCTTGACCGAATCATATAACAATATAATATAAAAGCATTTATGGAAAACACAAAGAAACGTGTCTATCGCTTTGGCGGCAAAACCGCCGAGGGAAACGGCACAATGAGAAACCTGCTTGGCGGTAAGGGTGCAAACCTCGCCGAGATGTGCCTTCTTAACATTCCGGTTCCTGCCGGTTTCACCATCACAACCGAATGCTGCGCAGAGTATTACGCTCTTGGCGGAGGATATCCTGAAGAGCTCAAGGCAGAAGTTGCCGAGGCTCTCAAGGCCACGGAGGCCATTATGGGCAAGAAATTCGGCGACAAGGAGAATCCGCTTCTGGTGAGCTGCCGCTCCGGCGCCCGCAGTTCAATGCCGGGTATGATGGACACCATCCTCAACATCGGTCTTTGCTCCGCTACAATCCCGGGTATGATTGCCGCAACAAAGAACCCTCGCTTCGTTTATGACGCATACCGCCGTCTCATTATGATGTACTCTGACGTCGTTATGGAGAAGGCTGAGGGCATCGAGCCTGAGGACGGAAAGGCAATCCGCCAGCAGCTTGACAAGATGATGGAGGACCTCAAGGAGGCAAAGGGCTACAAGTCCGACACCGAAATCACCGCTGACGAGCTTAAGGACCTTTGCGACAAGTTCAAGGTTAGGGTCAAGGAAGTTCTCGGCGTAGAGTTCCCTGACACCGCAGAGGCTCAGCTCTGGGGTTCAATCGGAGGCGTCTTCAAGTCCTGGAACGGAAAGAGGGCAATCGCATACAGAAAGATCGAGGGCATTCCTGACGACTGGGGCACAGCTGTGAACGTTCAGTCAATGGTGTTCGGAAATATGGGCAACACCTCAGCAACAGGTGTGGCATTCTCACGTAACCCTGCAAACGGTGACAACAAGTTCTATGGCGAGTGGCTCATCAACGCACAGGGCGAGGATGTCGTAGCCGGCATCCGCACTCCGAACCCGCTCAACGAGGCAACCAAGACTCCGCACAACGCAAACCTCGAGTCTCTCGAGAAGGCTATGCCGAGCGTTTACAAGGAGCTTGACGACATCCGTCTCCACCTTGAGCAGCACTTCAACGATATGCAGGACATCGAGTTCACAATCCAGGACGGCAAACTCTGGATGCTCCAGTGCCGTATCGGAAAGAGGACCGGTCTCGCAGCCCTGAATATGGCAATGGATATGCTCGAAGAGGGTATGATTGACGAGAAGACCGCAGTTATGAGGGTCGCTCCCGCTCAGCTTGACGAACTTCTCCACCCTATCCTCGACCCTGCTTCAGAGAAGAAGGCAACCGTCATCGCAAACGGTCTTCCTGCATCTCCGGGCGGAGCTGTAGGTGTGGCTGTGTTCTCTTCAGAGGCCGCTATGGCAGCCGCTGCAAAGGGCATCAAGACCATCCTCGTCCGTGAGGAGACTTCCCCTGAGGACGTTGAGGGAATGAGGGCCGCTACAGGTATCCTCACAATGAAGGGCGGTATGACCTCACACGCTGCGCTCGTCGCTCGCGGATGGGGCAAATGCTGCATCGTAGGCTGCGAGGCTATGACAATTGACCTCGCTGCAAAGACCGCGTCATTCAAGAGCGGCGCTTCCATCAAGGAAGGCGACTTTGTCAGTCTCAACGGCGCCAAGGGTCTTGTTTATGCAACCAAGATTGACACGATGGACGCTTCCGAGAACCCGCGTTTCGTGAAGTTTATGGAAATCGTCGACAAATACCGCAAACTCGGTGTCCGCACCAACGCCGACACTCCTGAGGATGCAGCCAGGGCGCTTTCATTCGGCGCAGAGGGTATCGGCCTCTTCCGTATCGAGCATATGTTCTACGGAGCAAACTCTGAGACCCCGCTTGCAAAACTCCGCAAGATGATCCTTTCCAAGACCGACGAAGAGCGCAAGGCCGCCCTCGCTGAGCTTGAGCCATACATCAAGGCCGCTGTGAAGGGCACAATGAAGGTTATGGACGGCAAGCCTGTCACCTTCCGTCTCCTTGACCCGCCTCTCCACGAGTTCGTTCCGCAGGGACACGACAAGAGGGAGGAGCTTGCTCAGGAGCTCGGCATCAACGAGCAGGAAATCGAGAAGAGGGGCGAGTCCCTCCACGAGGTCAACCCTATGATGGGTCACCGTGGAGTTCGTCTTCACATCACCTACCCGATGATTTCCGAGACTCAGTTCCGCGCAATCTTCACCGCAGCCGCAGAGCTCATCAAGGAAGGCTACAACCCTAAGCCTGAGATTATGATCCCTGTGACCATCTCAGAGAGGGAGCTTAAGTTCCAGAAGGCTATCTGCGAGAAGATCAAGCTCGAGGTTGAGGGTGCAACCCACACAACTCTCGACTACAAGTTCGGTTCAATGATCGAGATTCCTCGTGCAGCCCTCACCGCTGACAGGATGGCCCGCACCGCAGAGTTCTTCTCATTCGGTACGAACGACCTCACCCAGATGACCTTCGGCTTCTCAAGGGACGACGTAGGAACCTTTATGGGCGACTATCTCGGCAACAAGATTCTCGACTCAGATCCGTTCAAGACTCTTGACACCAAGGCTGTCGGCAAGCTCATCAACTACGCAGTTCAGGAAGGCCGCTCAACCCGCGCCAACCTCAAGTGCGGTATCTGCGGCGAGCACGGCGGCGACCCTGCATCAGTTGAGTTCTGCCACAAGATCGGCCTCAACTACGTTTCCTGCTCACCGTTCCGCGTGCCAATCGCACGCCTTGCAGCTGCGCAGGCCGCAATCAA
>CAYNDY010000217.1:0-2929 GCA_964396105.1 uncultured Muribaculaceae bacterium | reverse complement strand
CCAACTGAGCTACCGGACCAGCGCCGTTTCCGGACTTGGAGTCGCCCGAGGCGGCGGCCTCCTGCCGAAAAGGACTGCAAAGTTATGTATTTTTACTTAATCCGCAAAAACTATTTGGCGCGCTTTTTTGCAAGCAGTTTTGAGCACCACTCGATGGCGAAGACCAGAGCGAGACCCGCGAGGGCGAAAATCACCGCGCCAGCGATGTGCGCATCCTCCATCGGCACCGGGACCACGCCGTCCGAAAGTGCCACTCCCGGAAGCACCGGAGCGTCTCCCACCGGGTTGTGCCACGGCCAGACCTTTATCAGCGAGCCGATTATAAAGCCTGCGAGAACGAGCGTCGTTTCGCGGTTCCACCTTGCGAGAAGCCAGTGGAGGAACTTTGAGAACGCTATGATGCCGATTGCGGCGCCAAGAGCGAAAATTACGATTACAAGAAGGCACTGCCCCCAGCTCATCGCCCCCGTCGCGAGTGCGGCTGTGGTCTCGGACGCCTTGCTGAAGGAGGTGAGACCTGCCACCGCGCCGAGAACATAGTCGTATTTCCCGAGAATGACGAGAATGAAACTGCCGGAAATGCCCGGAAGAATCATCGCGCAGATTGCAATGGCTCCGCAAAGGAAAATGAACCAGAGGCCGTCCGGGGTCGTCGTCGGGGTGAGGGTGCAGACAACTGCGCCGAGGCCCACTCCGAAAATGGTGAGAATCACATCTTTCAGTTTCCACCCGCTGATGCCGCGGAGGATGAAAATGGATGAGGCCACTATGAGTCCGAAGAAAAATGCCCAGGTCTGAACTGGATGATTTTCAAGCAGATAGGTCATCAGTTTCGCAAGCGAGAATATGCTCAGCAGGATGCCGGCGATAAGGCTCAGCAGAAACGTTCCGTTTATGTGCCGCCACGCCTCGCGAAATTTCCCCTTGAAAAGGAGCCTCAGAGCCTCACGGTCAAAATTGTGGATCGAGTCCACGAGCTCCTCGTAAATGCCTGTCATAAAGGCGATTGTGCCGCCGCTTACGCCCGGAATCACGTCCGCGGCGCCCATACATACGCCCTTGAGCGCAGTCATTCCATATTTCTTGAGATTATCTTTTGCCATAACTGTGGCTTGATGTTAAGTTACTAATCTATTATTCTTTAATGAGTTACCTGTCTGGATGCTCACCACAAAGAAACTACACAATCTTTTCGATATAATCGCAGATGCTTCTCAGGCACCGCAGGCTGTCGTGGAAATTGACCTGAACGGAGTCTTTCCCGTTTTCGGCAGGTGAGAGGACAAAACTGTAGGGCGCCCCCGTGTAGTCCATAACCCCGATGCAGAACGGAGCCGGGACAATCCCGAGAAAACTCCTCACCGCCGTGCAGTCGCTGTGCGCGAGGCAGATGCAGAGATCGGCCTCCGAGGAGCGCACTTCCTCAATCATCCCTGCGGGCAGAGTGCCGCAGAAGGAGAGGTTGCGGCGAAGGATGGTCGTTTTCACCCCCGTCACGATTATGTCGTCCTTGCCGTGCTTTCCCATATCGAGAAAAAACGGCTTCATCTCTATGCCTTTTTCCTTGAAATATTCTCCCGCAACTCTTTGGCACTCATCAAATTCCGCATCCTGCACGTCAAAGAGCACAATGGCGCGGCGAACCTTCGAGAACGGTACGAAGCCTCTCTCGGCGGAGTATCCCCACTTTTTCAGCTGCCTTTTGAGCGCAAGTTTTGTGATGAAATTCATATTATTTAACTTTCGCACCTGCGAAACCTTAGTTATTTTATTGTCTATTCCTTAGGGCGGTTTGCGGCAATCATAGCCTTGATTTCCTTTTTTGCGGCCTTCCAGCGCGGAATGTCAATCTTCGTTCCGATGACTTCCACGACTTTTGCGGCGATGACCGAGCCGATTTCTCCGCAGACCTTCAGCGGCATCCCGAGCGAGTGTGCGTAGAGGAAGCCTGCGGCGTAGGTGTCGCCTGCTCCGGTGGCGTCGATAGGGTCTGCCGGCCAGGCCTCGATGGCGTGAAATTCCTCGCCCTGCTGCACCATAGAGCCGTTTTTGCCGATTTTGACCACTGCGATTTTGCAGTGCTTCGCTATGTCGGAAACGGCCTCACGCGGCTCAAGGCCCGTGAAAGCCTTCGCTTCGGTCTCGTTTGCGAAAACTATGTCCACATATTTGTCCACGATGTCGTGGAGGAAAGCTTCGTTGGATTCCACCACATTGTAGGATGCCATATCAAGGGAAATTATGCATCCGGCTTTTCGGGCCATCTCCACGGCCTTACGGATAAGAGCCTGATTCTGAACGAGATAGCCTTCAATATGGAAATAGTCATAGCCTTTGAAATACTCCGGCTTCAGGTCCTCCGGAACCATTTCGAGCGCGGCGCCCATATAGTCGGCGAAGGTTCTCTCGGCGTTCGGGGCGGTAATCAGCACCATAGCCCTTCCCGAAGGATTTTTTCCCTTGAGGAGGATGGAACGGATGCCGTATTGCTCCTGGTCGCTCTTGAAAAGGTGGCCCAGGTCGTCGTCGCCGATTTTACCGATGAACGCGGCCCTCATTCCGAAGATGGACGCGCTGGTGATGGTGTTCGCGGCAGAGCCTCCCGCAACATACTGGACTCCAAGCGGTTTGAGCCTGCGGAGGATTTCGTCGCCGGTTTTCTTGTCGACGTGCTGCATACTTCCGCGGGGGATGTGGTATTCGTTGAGAACTGTGTCGTCGGGAAGCACCGCAAGTATGTCGGTGAGAGCGTTCCCTATGCCTAAAATTGATTTCATTAATTCCTATCTATTTTGCAAGTATCTAACTTTTTCCTATATAACCCTTTTCCCTCTAATCAAACTCTCAAATCCCACGCACTTTTTCTCTCGCACTAGCCCTCCCGCATTTTTTATCTGAACCCCCTGCACCCCCTGTCAGGGGGATTTTT
>CAYNDY010000216.1:0-2958 GCA_964396105.1 uncultured Muribaculaceae bacterium | reverse complement strand
GATATGAAAAAGAATTTTGTGCCTATTCCGCCTGAGGCTCCGCTGCCGGAGGGTGAAGAAATAGATGTCGCCTATATATATAGTAGGTATATGGCGGGGGATATTGACATTATTTGTGTGCTGGGGCCTACCGCTTCGGGGAAGACCCGCTATGCCGTGGGCTTGGCGCGGGAGATTAACTCTCTTGCGGGAAAGAGTGTGGCGGAGATCATTTCGGCGGACTCGCGGCAGGTTTACCGGGGGATGGACATCGGAACGGGGAAGGATTTGTCTGAGTATGAGGAGATTCCCTGGCATCTTATGGACATTGTGCCTGCTGGGGCGAAATATAATATATATGAGTACCAGCGGGATTTTGAGGCGGCCTACCGGGATATTCGCGAAAGGGGAGGGGTGCCGATTCTTTGCGGGGGAAGCGGGCTCTATATCGAGGCTGCAACCTGCGGATATTCCCTGCCGGACGTGCCTGAAAACCCTGAGTTCCGCGCCTGGGCAGAGGGGCAGACTACAGAAGCGCTCATCGAAAGACTCGCATCGCTGAAATCCCTTCACAACACCACCGACTACGACACCCGCAAGCGCCTTATCCGCGCTCTGGAAATCGCTGAGTATGAGGCCGTTCATCCGGTGAACCGCACCGCGTATCTTCCAAAGTCGGTCTATTACATCGGCACTCTTGTCTCCCGCGAGGAGAGAAACCGCCGGATTGACGCGAGGCTCGATGCGAGGCTTCGAGAGGGGATGGTGGAGGAGGTGCGGGGACTGCTGGAGGGAGAGCCTTGTGGCGAGGGGGAAGCTGAGGCCTGCGCCGGGGGCGAGTCTGGGGAGTCCTGTGGCGAGGGGAAAGCCGCCGGGGGTGCCTCCGGAGAGTCCTGCGCGAAGATACAGACCCCGCGCGCGCCCATTCCTGCCGAGGACCTGATTTATTACGGGCTGGAATATAAATTCGTTACCTTATATATAAAGGGAGACCTCACTTTCGAGCAGATGCGCTCACGTCTTGCAACGGCCATCCATCAGTTCGCGAAGCGCCAGATGACCTGGTTCCGCGGGATGGAGAGGCGGGGGGTAACTATACATTGGACAAAAATGGCGAAATAGGAGACCTATTCCGCCATTTTCTTTGTTTGGCTTTGCCGAAAATGCTTAGTCTTTATAATTTAAAAGCGTCTTTGACGGCGGGAACGCTGTCGAGAAGCTCCCAGCCGAAGAACTGGACTTCCTTGCGGACTTTCTTGCCACCGCGTATGAGTTCAACCTCGGCACGGTATGGCTTTCTACCCACGTGGCCGTAGGCTGCGGTCGGCTCGTAGATAGGGTTCTTGAGACCGAACTTTTCGATGATTTTCGCAGGCCTGAGGTCGAAAAGCTCTTCGATTTTCTCCGCGATGAACGCGTCCCCGAACTTTTCTCCCTTGTGCTCCGCGCCCTGCACTCCGGCCCTGTCAACGGCAGCCGTGCCGTAGGTGTTCACGAAAATGCTCACCGGGCGGGCGACACCGATTGCGTAGGAAATCTGCACCAGAAGTTCGTCTGCAACGCCTGCGGCAACAAGATTCTTCGCGATGTAGCGCGCTGCGTATGCGGCCGAGCGGTCAACTTTGGAAGGGTCCTTTCCGGAGAACGCTCCGCCGCCGTGGGCGCCCCTTCCGCCGTAGGTGTCCACAATAATCTTGCGGCCCGTAAGACCCGTGTCTCCGTGAGGCCCGCCGATTACGAATTTTCCTGTCGGGTTGACGTGAAGAATGAACCCGTCGGGGTTCGTTGACGGGTCATAGACGCCCTTGAAAAGCGCTGCAGTCTCTTCGGGAAGCTGCCCGAGAAGCTCCGGGAGCAGGATTTCCTCCACATCCTTGCGGATTTTGCTCTGCATAAAATAGTCGTCCGGAAGGAACTCGTCGTGCTGGGTGGAAATCACAATGGTGTGCACCCTGACAGGCTTTCCGGTCTGCCCGTCATATTCTATAGTGAACTGGGATTTTGCGTCAGGGCGAAGGTACGGCATCCTGGAAGGTTTTTCGCGGCGGATTGCGGCGAGGGTTCTCAGCGCGAGATGCGAAAGATAGAGCGGGAGCGGCATATAGTCCTCGGTCTCCCGGCAGGCATAGCCGAACATCATTCCCTGGTCTCCGGCGCCCTGGGCGTCTGCGGCATCCTCCTCGTTTTTCCCAAGGCCCACGACCCCGCGGTTGATGTCGGCGGACTGCTCGTGAAGAGTGCTCATCACTCCGCAGGAGTTCCGTCGAAGCGGTATTCGGCCTTGTCGTAGCCGATGCGGTTCACGGTTTCGCGCACCACCTTCTGTATGTCCACGTATGCGTCATCGGAGCGGACCTCGCCGCCCACAATCACAAGACCCGTGGAGCAGAATGTCTCGCAGGCCACTTTAGCCTCCGGGTCCTGGCGGAGGAATTCGTCGAGTATCGCGTCTGAAATCTGGTCGGAGACTTTGTCAGGGTGTCCCTCTGACACCGACTCGGATGTAAAAAGATAGTTGTTCATATAGCGTATAAAAATAAAAAACTCCACATATAAAATATGTGAAGCCGCTATAAAAACACACTGTCAGGTCCCGTGAGACCTTCATCACGATTTTAGCATTTTTTCGAGTGGTTGCAAGCAGACAAATCTCTCCACATATTTTCCCGTTTCGAACATCGGAATCGCTTCCTTTTCGATTGGGATTGCAAAGGTACTAATAAATTTGACACCTCAAAGAAAAAATCGTATAAAACTGCAAATTTTACTAAAAACTCAACAAAATTTTTAATTGCCGTAATCTTGAAATATCTTTGCGCGCTGGGAGCGGTCCGTCCAAAAGGTCAGCCGCCGAACCAACAAAACTTATTTAATAATTAAAACCCTTATGAGACAAACAATCAAATGTTTTCTTACTGCAGTCGCAGTGGTTCTTTTGGGTGTGACCGCCTACGCGCAGGTCACGACATCTAGCCTTAA
>CAYNDY010000215.1:2563-2959 GCA_964396105.1 uncultured Muribaculaceae bacterium | reverse complement strand
ACTCCTCCGTACGCTTCTCTCGAGCCGCGTTTCCAGGCCACCGTTCTCTACAACGGCTCAGTGTGGAAAGGCCGCACAATCGAGCCTTATCTTGGCGGCGCGGACGGCTACTGCGAGTGGAATGTGGAGCCTGAGCCAAAGGGCCGCACCACCACCGGCTACTATCTCCGCAAGATGGTGGACGAGACCCACGACGTGATCCAGTACTCTTCCGGCACCCAGCCTATGACAGTTATCCGCTACGCCGAGGTGCTCCTGAACAAGGCCGAGGCGCTTTATGAAAAGGACTCCGACGCCGAGGCGAATGCCCTTGTGAACCAGATCCGCGCCCGCGTTGGACTTCCTGCCCTCACCGTGGACGGCGAGAGCCTTATGGCTGCAATCCGCCAGGAAAGA
>CAYNDY010000215.1:0-2553 GCA_964396105.1 uncultured Muribaculaceae bacterium | reverse complement strand
GAGTTCGCCTTCGAGGGCCTCTGGTACTGGGATCTCCGCCGCTGGGGAGTGGCCCACAAAGCATATCCTGAGGGACTTACGGGCTACCAGGTGCACGGTTTCAAGATTACGAAGGACGCCTCCACCGGCGAGTTTACCTACAACTACATAAGCGTGGACGACCGCAACCGCAACTTCTCCGAGAAGCTCTACCGCTTCCCGCTGCCGACCGGCGAATTGAACAACAACTCTCTCGTGAACCAGTTCTCTGAATGGAAATAAACAAGATGAAAAAGATATACTACATAATTTCAGCGGCATCGGCTCTTCTTCTCGCCCTTGCCTCCTGCCAGAAACCGCACTATGTTCTCCCTACAGCGGACAGGGACGGTTTTACGAGCCTCAGCGCCTACTTCACTTCCGGAAAGTACGACGGAATGGAGCTTGCCCGCCTTGCGGTCACCGACGAGATGATTGCCGAAGGCAGGCTCGTGGTGAAGGTCCCGTATTATTATCCGGAGACTTCCGACAACTCCACCACAATCTATATGAGTTCGGTGAGAATGAAGGCGGAGCTTGACAAGAACTGCTCCATTTCCCCTGCGCTCACTCTCCTGGACCTCAATCTCGACAACGAGTTCGTCTACACCGACGCCAAGGGCACTAAGTGGCCCATCATAATCACCGGCGTCAGGGCGAAATCCGACGAGGCGACCTTCATTTCCTTCAGCCTCACAGGGCTTTTCGAGGGCTTCATTGACAACGATGAGAGGAAAATCTATCTCTACACCACCGACGACCTTTCCTCCTGCACTGCCGAGGGCGAGGTTTCGGCCCACTCGAGCATAGTCACCGACCTTTCGAAGCCTCTGAACTACAACGAGCCTCAGACAATCGTCATCGCTTCCCACAGCGGCAAAAAGATTGAGTACACCACCGAAAAGGCAACTCCGACTAAGATCCGCTTGGGTTTCAATGTAAATTCCGTAAAGCAGCTCTTCAACTTCGACCCTAAGAGCCGCCTCGGCACTCCTGACTACTTCACCACGGGCATCGTTCCTTCGCTTGCAGTGGTGGAGAACAACCTTGTCGTTGCCCTCGGGGACGGCTCCAAACCGTTCGCCGTTCACGGAACCACCGGAGCGAAAATCGGTGAAATCACAACGGGCAGCGCTCCGTACGATGTCATAACGAGCGACGAAGCGGGCAATATGCTTCTTTGCAACAGCACGACAGGCGAGAACATCTCCGGCGACCCTGACAACATCGTAAGGGAAAGCCTCAAGATTTACAGGACAAATTCTATCTCAGTTGAGCCGACCCTCTTCTACGAGTACAACAACACTGTTGCGCTTCCTCTCGGACCTCAGATGAAAGTGAGCGGCGACATTTCCGGCGACGCGGTAATCACCTTCCCGTACGGCGGCGTGACCGGAGTTACGACAGCCTCCCAGTTCCTTGTCCTTACGGTTAAGGGCGGGGCGGTCACCGACTCCAAAGTTTACGACACGGCTTCCCTCGGCTTCGGGTGGGCTGCATTTGACGCGGCAAGTTCTGCCGGCGTCGCTCCTGCCTCATCCAATCCTGAGGACGGCTATTTCCTATGCTACTACAGCGCGAACACGCTCAACTATCTTTCTTCAGCCATCACTGTTGAAAATGCGATTACATCGACTACCTACACCGGCAACTGGAATGTGAACACGCTCGACTGCAAACTCTACAACAATGTCAACTATCTGGCGCTTCTGGTGATGCCGCATTTCCCCGAGTGGGGCGGTCACCTTAATCTCTTCATTTACAATGTCAACGACAAGGGGGCTTTCAGCGGCACCGAGTTCTCGAAGTCTGATGCACTTGTTCTTTCCAACGAGAATATTGAGACTTACAACGCAGCGAATAATCCTGACGGCACAGTTTCAGCAGGCTCAGTCATCCTCTCCCAGTCCGCCGACGGGTTCAAGTTCTTCATCTACTACTACGACCAGTACGCCGGCAGCATCGGAGGCTACAGCGCCGACTGCATCAAGAGGTAAATAAGACACTTTAATGATTGAAAGAATGAAATACAGCAGTTTTATAACCGTTGTCGCTGCGGCGGCTTTCATCGCGGGCGGCGCGGCCTGCTCATCCTGCTCCAAGCCCGAAACAGGGTACAAGTGGCAGGAGGAGTGGAACGACCCTTCCGAGGACGAGCCTGACACTCCGGCGGAAACCGTCCTTCCGGTGCTCCCTGAAAAGCCTCTCTCCGCTCTTGTGGACCCGACCACAATCGGTTGGAAAGATGTAACCTCTTCCTACAAGGCAGGCGAGGGCGTGAAGGTGTATTGTTTTACCGACAAATTCTTCTCCCGCCCTGCAATTGCCTACATAGCAGTCGGAAAATTCCCTGATGTGGAACTTGCAAACTGGAGCATCAATGACCCTGAGCTTTCCGGAACGACGGACGCTTTCAAGACTCCGTCAGAGGTCTATGAGGAGACTTCCGCCGGGGTCATCGTCAACGGCGGCTACTTCTACTCTTCCGGCGGCAAGAACTATAGCGCTTCCCTTGTCGTGTGTGACGGAACCGTT
>CAYNDY010000214.1:0-2960 GCA_964396105.1 uncultured Muribaculaceae bacterium | reverse complement strand
ACCCGCTGAAAATCCAGGCCTGGCAGGACGAGCAGGCTCTCGAGAGGACCCGCCGCCTGCGTCCCTCTCTATTGGAGAAAAAACGATAGAGTTTGACCAATAGAAACTCACTATATATAAACAAGTTATAAACTCGCAAAAGATAAATTAAATCGGTCAATGATACTGGAGAAAATTAAATCGCCTTCGGATGTGAAGGCTTTGGGAACTGAGGAACTTGAGACCTTGGCGGGGGAAGTGCGCTCGGCGCTTATCGACAAACTTTCCGCTCACGGCGGACACGTGGGGCCGAACCTCGGAATTGTGGAGGCCACCGTGGCGCTTCACTATGTTTTCGACTCCCCGCGGGACAAATTCGTTTTCGACGTTTCGCACCAGTCCTACGCCCACAAAATGCTCACCGGCAGGGCTCAGGCCTTCACAGACCCCGCCCACTACGACGATGTGACCGGCTACAGCGAGCCTCTTGAGAGCCCGCACGACTGGTTTATGGTGGGACACACCTCCACATCGGTGAGCCTTGCGCTCGGACTTGCGAAGGCCCGGGACATCCGCGGAGAGGGAGGAAACATTGTGGCCGTAATCGGCGACGGGTCGCTCAGCGGCGGCGAGGCCTTCGAGGGGCTGGACAACGCCGGAGAGTACGGAACGAACTTCATCGTGGTGGTGAACGACAACGAAATGTCCATCGCGGAGAACCACGGAGGACTCTACCGCAGCCTTGCGGAGCTTCGCGCGAGCGGCGGAAAGTCAGAGAACAACTATTTCAAGGCCCTCGGATTCGACTACATTTATGTAGAAAAAGGCAATGACATTCAGAGCCTTATAGCGGCATTCAGGAGCGTGAAGGACAGCACCCGGCCTGTCGTCGTGCACATCCACACGCTGAAGGGCAAGGGTCTCACCTACGCCGAGACTCAGAAGGAGCGCTACCACTGGAGCGCGCCTTTCGACAAGCAGACAGGGCTGCCGCTTTCCGGGGGCGGAGAAAGCTGGGGAGAAATTCTCGGAGAGGACCTTCTTGGAAGAATAAAGAATGATCCTTCACTCGTTGTTATGCACGCCGGAGTGCCTGCGGGAATCGGATTCAACCCCGAGCGCAGGAAAAAGGCCGGGAAGCAGTTTATTGACGTGGGAATTGCCGAGGAGAATGCCGTCGCTATGGCATCCGGAATCGCCCGCGGAGGCGCCCGTTCAGTTTTCAGCACCCACAGCACCTTCATCCAGCGCACCTACGACCAGCTTTCGCAGGACCTGTGCATCAACCGGAACCCGGCCGTGCTTCTGGTGACAATGGCGGGCGCCGACGGTCTTAACGATGCGACCCACCTCTGCATTTTCGACATTCCGCTTCTGAGCAACATCCCGAATCTTGTCTATCTCGCCCCGACCTGCAAGGAGGAATACGGCAAGATGATGGACTGGGCGCTCACCCAGAGGGAACATCCTGTGGCTCTGAGGATTCCGAACGCGGTGATTTCCCGCCCGGGAGTTGACTTCAGCTGCGACTACGGCAAAATTAACACTTTCCGCATCGAGCACAACGGAAGCAAGGTCGCTCTCATCGGTCTTGGAGACTCCTACGCCACTGCGGAGAAAGTCGCCGAGATTCTGAAGGTCAAGGGTATCGACCCGACACTTGTGAATCCGCGCTACGCAAGCGGAGTGGACTCCAATCTTCTGGAGGCGCTGGAGATTGACCACAGCGTTGTCGTAACCATTGAAAACGGGGTGCTGAGCGGAGGATTCGGTGAGAAAGTGGCGCGCTTCTATGGGCCTACCCGAATGAAAGTGCTCTGCAAGGGCCTCAGGAAGGCATTTTACGACAAGCTCACCTACGGCGAGATTTGCACCCGGGACAGGATTTCGCCTGAGCTCATAGCCGAGGACATCCTTGGAAGCGTACGCTTTATATAATTGCTTCACACCCGCAAAAGGGGGCTGACAAACTCAAATTCTCATTTGCGAGAGGAGATAAAAAAAGACGACAATATGATTTCACTGGAACAGATAAACGGCCTCAGGGAAAGAGTAGAGACGCTCGGACGCTGCGTCGATGTGGAAGGAAAACGCGCTCAGGTTGTCTCCAGACAGGAGCAGGCCGCAGCTTCGGACTTTTGGGACGACCCGAAGAAGGCGGAGGCCTTTCTCAAGGAGACTGCGGCTCTGAAATTCTGGGTGGACGGCTGCGACAAAGCTCAGAGGGAAGTGGACGACCTGGAAGTTCTCTATGAGTTCGCTAAGGAGAGCGTTTCCGCCCGCAAGGATGCCCCTGCAGAAGAGGGAGATTCCAGAACCGACGAGGAGAAGGAGCTGGAGGCGGCATTCAAGGCGGCCTCGGAGAAGATTGAGGAGCTGGAGATGCGCAATATGCTCGGAGAGGAGGGCGACTCGCTCGGAGCGGTGCTCACGATAAATTCGGGCGCCGGCGGCACGGAGGCGAACGACTGGAGCGCGATGCTGATGAGGATGTATCTCCGCTGGGCTGAGCGCAACGGCTACAAGACCACAGTCACAGACCTTCTGGAGGGCGAGGATGCTGGAATAAAGTCCGCGACAATCCAGGTGGAGGGCGACTATGCCTTCGGCTACCTCAAGGCCGAGAGCGGAGTGCACCGTCTTGTGCGCATATCCCCGTTCAACGCTCAGGGAAAGAGGCAGACGACATTCTCCTCAGTCTTTGTCTATCCGCTTGTGGACGACACTATAGAAATTGAAATCAACCCGGGCGACCTCGAGTGGGACACCTACCGTTCAAGCGGCGCTGGCGGACAGAATGTGAACAAGGTGGAGACCGGAGTGAGGGTGCGGCACATCCCGACGGGCATCACGGTGGAGAACACCGAGACCCGCTCCCAGCTGGACAACAGGCAGAACGCGCTGAGAATCCTGAAGTCCCGGCTCTACGACCTTGAGCTCAAGAAGAGGCAGGAAAAGCAGGCCGAGCTGGAGGGACAGAA
>CAYNDY010000213.1:0-2984 GCA_964396105.1 uncultured Muribaculaceae bacterium | reverse complement strand
GCGTTGGCTATGGCGGCATCGGAGATGGTGCTGCCGCTGAGAAGGCGGGCGATTTCCATAACCCTCTCCTTGTCGCCGAGGCGGCTTATCGTGGAGACGGTCTTGCCGTCTTCCGGGCGGACGCTCTTTGAGACGAGATAGTGGGCGGAGCCTTTGGCGGCTACCTGCGGGAGGTGGGTGATGGCGAAAACCTGCATTTCGCGGCCCATTTCGCAAATCATCCCGCCCATCTTGTCCGCTACGCTGCCGGAAACTCCCGTGTCGATTTCGTCGAAAATCAGGGTCGGCATTGCGGTGAAATGTGCCATCTGGGCTTTCAGGCACAGCATAATCCTCGAGAGCTCACCTCCGGAGGCGCATTTTTGAACCGGAATCGGGTTGCGTCCGGTTGAACTGAAAAGGAAACTGATGCTGTCCCTTCCGAGAGCTGACGGCTTGTCCGCAGGGCCCACCTCCACGCTGAAAAGAGCCTGGGGGATTTCGAGGCTGCGGATCATTTCCTCTATGTGGGCGGCAAATGGTGCGGCTGCATCTTTGCGCGCCTGAGTGAGTTTCTCTGCAAGGGAATCGTTGTTTTTCTGCTCTGCGGAGATTTCCTTTCCGATTTCTTCAAGCCTTTCGTCAAGGCTTGTTGTGTCCGAGAGCATCCCGGCGTATTTTTCTCTTTCTGCGATGAGTTCGGCCTCGCTCGTGCAGCCGAACTTCTGAAGCAGGCCGTAAAGAAGCGACATCCTGCTTTCCACCGTCTCAAGCCTTTCGGGCGAGACGTCGGTTTTCTCGCAGAGCGAAGAGACCTCCGCGCAGATGTCGTCTATTTCCATCCTTGCGGACTCAACTCTGCCGGCAAGTTCCCCTGCCGCCGGGATGTAGGCCGCGACTTTTTCGAGGCTGCGGGCGGCTTCCTTAAGGCGGCTCGCCACGGATGGAGACTCCTCATCCGAAGGGGTGAACGCCTCGCTTGCCCCTGAGAGCAGTTCACGGATTTCCTCCGCATTGGCAAGGCTCCGCTGCTCCTGCTCCAACTCTTCAAGCTCTCCTTCGCGAAGAGCGGCGCTCTCCAGCTGGCGGAACTGCGCTTCGTTGAAGTCTCTTTCCTTTTGGAGCGATTCCAAAGAATCGGAAATCTTCTTCTGCTCGGCCCTGAGGGCGCAGAGCTTTGAGTAGGACGCGGCGTATTCGGCCCTCAGGGCCAGGTCGCCGGCGAAATTGTCCAGCAGGTCGGTCTGATACTGCGGCCTCTGGAGCTCAAGCGTGCCGTGCTGGGAGTGGATGTCGAAAAGGGAGGATGAGACTGCGGAGAGCGCAGGAGCGCCCACAGGGCAGTCGTTGATGAAGTTTCTCGACCTTCCGGCCTTTGAGACGACTCTGCGGATAATTATGTTTCCGCTCTCATCCCATTCCGCGCCGGCCTCTTCCACTTTTTCCCTCAAAAGAGGGTCAACGCCTTCGAACTCAGCCTCCACGATGCAGTTTTCCGCACCTTCGGAGACCACACCGGAGTCGGCCTTGCCCCCGCCAAGCAGGCTCAGGGCACCGAGCAGGATGGATTTTCCAGCTCCGGTCTGTCCGGAAATAATGATAAGACCCTTTGGAAACTCGATGTCCAAAGAGTCTATCAAAACGTAATTGTGTATTTCGAGGCGTTTAAGCATTAAGCATTAGCATTGAGCAAAAGCATAAATATAAAGCCAGGGTGACCGGGTGGCTATTCTTCGTCCTTCTTTGCGATACGATAGGAGATCTGGTTGTTCTCGAACTCGGCGATTGCCACCAGTCCCGGTTTAGGCTGCCTTTCGTAGTATTTTGAAATCTCAATCTGCTCCCTGTTCTCGAATACCTCCTCCATCGTGTCTCTCTCGTTCTTGAAATCCTCGAGCTTCTTGGTGAGTTCTTTCTTTTCTGCCGCTGCAATCTGGTTGGCCCTCTTTGAAAGGATTACTACAGTCTCGTAGATGTTTCCGGTAGGTGCGGCCAAATCGCACAAATCCCTCGTGATTGTGTTTGAGGGAACTTTCTTGATGTTAGTTGCCATATTTTGTGTTTATTTTCTATCTACTAATATATACGGGGCCGGTTTCGCCCGGTTTCAAAAATTTTTCAATAAAATTTTTCCTCTGCGGCGAGGCTCCTTTGATTCGCCTTTTAGGACAGTCCCGCTATTTGCCAAGATACTTCTGTGCTTTAGCATACGGCTGCTCCAGATCCTTGCGCAGGGAGGACTCAGGGTACTCTCCGATGAAGTTCAGGTAGTCGTCGATGAAGACGAGATACCTCTCCTTCTGCTTTGCAGGCACGCTCAGCGATGCATATTTATAGGAAGCCATCGCGATGTAGAAGAGGATGTCCTCGCGGTAGATGTTCTCGGAGTCGTCCTTCAGGACATTGCGCAGAGCCACCCTCGCGGCGAGATAGTCCTCCATCTTGTAGTAGAGCTTCGCGCCCTCGTAGGCTTTGCGGTCGAGCCTCTCGTTGAGGTCCGCAATCATATCCTCGCACTCTTTAAGATGCTCATTGTCAGGATATTCCCTAAGATACTCCGTCATCGCGTTAAGCGCCGTGTAGGTCGGTGACTGGTCCAGCTCGTAGCGCAGGGTGGAGCGGTAGAGGCAGTCGATGCGGAGAAATCTCGCCTCGCTTGCGAACGGACTTCTCGGATAGACCTCCAGGAACCGCTGGAAATTGGTCTCGGCGGTGTAGTAGTCCTTCATCCTGTAGTTGCTAAGGCCCCAGTAGTACCTCACCGTGTCGTCCTTCTCGGTGCCCTCGGTGAACATTGTGAGGGACTCGAAGAGAGCGGCGGCCTTGTTGTATTTCTTCTTCTCGAAGTAGTCGAACGCACCCTTGTATTTCGCGTCGGTGTCCACGCTGTTCAGAAGCAGTTCGTACTGCGATTTGCAGGAGCAGAGCGAGAAAGCCGTCAGAGCGACGAGCAATGCTGTCTTAAAGTATCTTTTCATCTAAAAATGTGTTTTATCCATTTGATT
>CAYNDY010000212.1:0-2991 GCA_964396105.1 uncultured Muribaculaceae bacterium | reverse complement strand
GGCAGGAGAGTAGAGCCGAAGCTCAGCCTCGGTGGATCCGGAAAATCGTCGACCGAGCCGGCCTCGACGAAGAACTCCGACCCGCCCGCGAACCAGCAGTCATAGTGGCGCTGCATAGTGAATTCCTTGATCATAAGGGTTCTGAGACCCGTCCCGCCAGCTTTTGTCACCGGGGCTTTTGTCGGGACGGCCCCAATTGAAGCCCCATCCCTAGATGCATCAGAGCACGGAGCAGCTCCCGCAGATGAGAGAGCCTTACCGCCGATTATAAGCGCCCCTCCCCCGTTGTCCCACTCGGGATGCTCCCGCCGCAGGACGTCGAGCGAAGTGTACCCGCAGTCGGAATTGCGGTTCACGACCCAGACAGGGTTCTTCCGAGCAAAATCCTCGGTCACATCGATGCGCTCAATCCGCCTCTCGCCATCATCCTCCTGCACCACCCGGTAGCCGACATTGATGTCCGAGTCGTCCCCGGGGTCGAAGGTGAAAACCGGCGCGGTCTCCCCGTCCCAGTCCTCCGAATAGGGCCAGTAAATCTGCACATCGGAGTCCTCCAGTGCGCTGAGCCACTCCTCGGGGTCGTCCCCGAAATCCATCTCCGCTCCTCCGGCCTTTGTGGCGGAAGAAGCCGAGGTGACATATTCCCGGATAAGCTCCCTCAGAGGGCGGAAATTGCCTGAGCGGGTGAGCGCCGCCTTGGTCTGAGCCGCCTTAGTCCCGCTGTCCCCCACCCCCTTCCCGGGCGAAAGGAACAGGTCAGCCATAGTGTACTCCTCATCATAGCCGTTGCCGGAAGAAGCCCCCACAGCCGTATAGACCTCCTTCAGGTGCTCATTTTCCAGCGGCAGGGCCGAAAGAAGAGCCGCCACTTTGTCAAGCGAGACACTCTCCGCAGTTTCCACCGGATAGCCTCCAAGAAGTTTCTCGCAGGAAGATGCCCCCGCAAGACAGAGCAGAAGTCCCGACGTCCAAAGCCCCCGCCGCAGAATAAAATCAATTGTTCTCTTCATAGCATTAACCGTTAAAATTCAATGCGCAAAGAGAGCAACAATTAGCCGTTGAATGAAATGGTCAACGGATAAAATCGAAAAAAGCCAATGGAGGGCCGCAGAAAGCCGATTAAATAATAAAAAGCAACAAATCGTCGTAAAACGATTCATCTCCAAAATCAAATTCCATCAAAGAGAGCATCTGATTTTCAAAGAGTTACAGCCCAAAACACAGCAATAGCCGTTGACATCCGACAGACCGGAGCGGCAGGTCATCGTCGGGGGCAGGACGATTTGCGGAAGACTATAGAGGAGCAGAGAAAAGATACCTCACAGTCGAAGCATACTTTGACGGTAAGTCAGTCCTCCAAGATATTCTTTTTTTAGTTCTTCGCTCAGAAAGGAGTTCCCGACAAGGCGGGAAACGGCATCGGATGGAGCAGCGAAACGGTCTATTTCCCTTTTCACAAGTTTTTCCGGCAATCCCGTCCGCTTTCCGAACTCGATAAAATCTTCGCGGCTGATCGTCCTCGTGTCGGAAAATGACATTCCTTCGCGGAACAGGCCCCGCTCGAGGGCAAAGATTCTCGGCTGCCCCAGATGGAGTGAAGTGTTGGAAAGGTCGTAGGCGGGAGAAAGCCTGTATTCTCCGTCCCGGTTTATGAGAGAGAAATTCTTCAGATGAGCATCGTCATTCAGGGTTATGAAATTGAAGAGAATCAGCTGAAAAAAGCGGAGTAAATCCACAGGGTACGGCTTCACATATTTCCGGATAACCTCCGCACATTCCTCATAACTTGAATTGCAATACTTATAGTCGCTGCCTCCGTTCGCTTTGGTATATCCAAGAAGCGACGCAAAGTCTTCCTGAGCATATTTTCCCTCACCCGAAACATCAAAACGACGGGTAAAGTATGCCGGTTCTCCGTCCACAAAGAAGCACAGACCATTTGCCGCCGCACTGATGCCATAAACCTGCGAAGCTATCTGCATCGTAAGGTTTTCATTCGCTGCGCAATAGGCCCGGTTAAAAAGGTGATAGCCCGAAGGATTCGGTTTCAGGATATATTTCCCGCGGCTTCCCTCAGCACAGAAATGAAGCTGGTTGTCGTCTCCGAGAGCGGCCGAGAATTTCTGCTGGACACCCGAAAGGGATATTTTCCCGATGTTCTCGAACGGCTTTTTCGCATCGCGGCTGTCCCAGCGCGGGTTCACGCCGTTGAAAATGTGCGAAATCTTTCTCGAGCCGAAGAGAAGTCTGCACGCCGCAGGGGAATATGTATTAAACCCTTCGGAAAGTGTCGAAGGGCAAACTTTAATCTCCGGAATGTCGTCGCTGAAATCTATCGGGTACATAGCTAAGCAATTGATTTTACGGTTACATTCCCGATGGTGTCGCTTCCGCAGGTTGCAAGAAGTATCCCGAAATCATCTTCGGGGTCGATGTGGAGAAGTCGCGACTGAACTGAGCGGTTCTCACCCTCCGAGAGCATATTGAAAAAGAACGGGAACAGCACTTCGGATTTGTAGGTCCGAGGATCCAAAGGGAGAGTCAGGCTCACGGCAGGATTACCGCTATCTGAAAGATAATCAGAATAATAGCGGAATTCATACTCCCCCGAATCAGTCTCGGAAAGTAACCCGGCCTTCACCCCGTTCACATAGACTTCGCCCTGTCGCATAAGCTTTTATACAAATTCAAGAATAGATGATTGCACTCGGAGACACTCAATCCTTAAGTTTCGCTTCTATTTGAAGACCGAGAGCAGAAAGAACAGAAAGAAGCGTCTCCAGCCGCGGATTGGCTTCGCCACGCTCTATTGAAACAAGGGTATTGATGCCGACTCCGGCAAGGTCGGCAAGATCCTGCTGTTTCACCCCAAGATGCTTACGGCGCTCTCTAATCTGATTTCCCAGTTTTATTCTTTCTTCGTTGTCCATCTTTACCCAAAATCACAGCATATTGTGAATCCGCCGCAAATATAAGGAAAATATATTCACG
>CAYNDY010000211.1:0-3031 GCA_964396105.1 uncultured Muribaculaceae bacterium | reverse complement strand
AGTTTATTTTATGAAATACAGAAACATAATCATAATCGCTTCAGCCCTTGCCCTTCTCGCGCTTTCCTCCGCCTGCAAAAAGGAGCAGAAGGCTGCAGCCTACAACGACTTCACGGCGGAGTCAACGACGGTTTCCGTTCCGCTCGAGGGCTTCTCCGAGACCGCTCCGGGAGTGTATGAGTTCACCACCACCCAGCCGTGGTCGGCGAAACTTTTCAAAAGCGCCTCCTGGTTCACTTTCTCTCCCGCAAAGGGCGAGGCCGGAAAGAATGAAATCCGTTTCACCGCTTCCGACAACAGCTACGGACGCACCCGCACCGCGACTCTCACCATCGTTTCGGGCCTCTCCACCAAGGACATCTCCTTCACTCAGACCGCCCACGTCGAGGGGCAGCCGTGGGTTGACTGGGAAAATCCGGTTCAGATTGCCCCGAACCCTGCCGTATATGGACGTGTGCACCGTCTTTCCGATGACCGTCTGATGGCCTGCTACTCCACCGGACAGGACTCCTACATCAAGTTCAGTTCAGACGAAGGCGCCTCCTGGGACGGAGCGAAGTGCATTTACGAGCATTACGATACGACTCAGGCCGGGAATAATCGCATCGTGAAGATTGACAACCCTGATTTCGCTCAGCTCTCTTCTTCCAATCCTTACAAACCGGACCGCATCATCTACGCGGTCAATGAGCGCGTAAGAACTTCCGCCGACAAGGACGCTTTCCCGTACTACATCTCCGTTCTCACTTCCGACGACGGGGGAGAGACTTGGAGTGACCCGGTAAAGATTTACTCTTCTTCCGAGTATGCCGGCTGCTATGAGCCTTTCGTTCTCGAGCTTCCTGACGGCACAGTTCAGGTCTATTTCGCTGACGAGACTCCGTACGCTTCCGCCAGCGGCATCGGCGACCAGAACGTAACGGTGGTTGAATCTACCGACGGAGGGCAGACTTGGGGCACTGCACGCGTTGCCAGCTACTGCAAGGGCGGCCGCGACGGTATGCCTGCCGCAACCGTTTACAATGGCAACATCTACCTCGCGGTGGAGTACCGCAGCCCTGCGGGCGGAGAGGATTTCCACCCGGTTGTGGTGTATAACTCCGTTTCTAGCAGCTGGTCATCTCCGGTCGGCGACTTTGCCGAAGGCACCCCTCGCTTCGACCCGTTCCAGACGAGCCTCCAGCCTGATAAATACTTCAACGGCGCTCCGTACATCGCCCAGACCGACAATTTCTTCCTCATTTCCTACCAGACCAACCGTACTCCATCCGGCACTACTGCTTCCAATTCCGACCTCGAAATTCAGATTTGCCCTAAGAGTGAAATGTCCGGCGCGGTGTTCAACACTATGCGCTCGGCTTCCCGCCCTGCCGGCATCGATATGACGCGCAAATACGCCAACTGGAACTCCATCAGCGGCATCGGAGGCGACACCGTGATGGCAGTTTACTGCTCTGGTGGCTGTGTTTACGGCGTGAAGGGCACGGTCCGGAATGAGTAAGACGCGGACCACCGTTCCCGGCGTCTGCCGACAAAAAAGACAAACAACATCATCAAAATAATAGCACTATGACACACAAAACTGACACAAAGAAAATCTCTTATGGGGGGGGGTACACCTCTCCCCGCATTGAAGTGACTCCGGCCCTCTCTGAGCAGGGCTTCGCCGCTTCTTCCCCTGTCTCTTGGAATGACGGTTCCATTCCGAACGACTATTCCAAATACAATTTCTGGGATCAGCTTTAATCGGGAGGGACAGTTATGAAAAAGACGATTATAGCAATGCTCGCCCTCTCGGCCGGCGTCCTTTCATTTTCCGCCTGCCAGAAAGACCTTTCCGACATAGAAAACGGCAAGTCTTCCAATTTCGCTGTCACCAGGACCGTCACCGTTTCCGAGGAGCCGTGGACGGCTTCCACTAGGACCGCCTTCACCGAGGAGGACGGAATCAAGGTCACAGGGAAGGAGAATATGGCCGTGTTCTACTATGCCGGCGACAAAACGACCACGGTTTCCGGCCTTGCAAAAGTGGTTGCCACTCCTGACGGGAACGGCGGCTATGCCTTTACTCACGATGCCACAGAGGGTTCCACCTACAACTATTGGTTCGTACTCCCGAATAACGCCAGAGTAAAATTGAACAGTAAAAGCACAGGTCACGAATTCTGGCTGCATCCGACTCAGTTCCCGTCAGACGACTCCTTTGACTCGAATATGGACGCCCTTGTAGGGCAGGCTCAGTATGGCTTAAGTGCGAAGACTTCTGTCTCTGATGTTAAGTTCAGAAGACTTTTCTCCCATCTTGAGCTTAAACTTTCCGACGGCGCGTCAGTTCTCGGCGACGAGAAAATCCATGCGGTGACTTTCGCCTTGAGCACGGCTGTTACCGATTCCACTGCACTTACAGGCCTCGTTTATCCGTCCCATAGCGACGTTTACTCTGACGGACGTAATGTGATGAATACTCCGGGCAATGCAGTGACCGCGCACTATCCGGGTGGCCTCGCCAAAAACACTGACGGCACCTACCACGTTTGGTATGTAGTCAATCCTATCGACGTTGCCGCCGACACGAAGGTTACGGTGACGGTTACCGCCGACTCCAAGACCATCACAAGGGAAGTCACTCTTGATGCAGCGCAGAAGATTGAGAAAGGCAAATTCAATGTCATCCCGTTTGATCTTTCCGGTTCCGGCTACACGGAGCAGCCGTCGGCATACTACAATTTTACTTTGGACGACCTGTCTGCTCTTTCTTCAGACTGGGCTGCGGGTAGTACTGTAGAAATCTATACAGACGGAGAAGGTTATACAAATTCTCTTCGCCTCACCGCAAAGAAAGCCACGAGTTCTCTTACATACACTGTCCCTTCAGGCAAGACGGTGAAGGGCATTAAACTTTACACTCATCCGCAAAACCCGAATACAGCTACCGGTCTAATTATTACTTGTGGTGAGACGGCGTGCGGTACATTCAATTTGAACTATACGGATGGCGGAGAAGTCGCAATATCCGGCGGATTCAAATATT
>CAYNDY010000210.1:0-3042 GCA_964396105.1 uncultured Muribaculaceae bacterium | reverse complement strand
ACTGCCCAGATCGCAGATGGACTCGCTTCTCTCGGGCTCAATGTTGACAAGAAAGACATCACCATTCTTGACACCGTCAAGGAGCTCGGAGTCTTCGAGGCAAGCGTCAAGTGCTACAAGGACATCAAAGGCACCGTTAAATTCGAGGTCGAGGCCGAGTAACACGAGGCCGAATAAAAAGCGGTCTACTGGTAATGAGAGAGCTGCTCGTTTGGGCAGCTCTTTTTTTGTTCCCGGAATGGCTGACTTTTTTAAGAAAATTATTTGCTGGAATAAAAATTCTTATTACCTTTGCAGTCCCAAAAACAAAAGCAACCTCTTAGGGTCTTGGGTAATTCCTTAACGTTGCCACAAAAACTTAGTTAAAATGGATTTTATTAAGATTGTCAATGATGCTTTCGCTAACGAGAAAGTCGCATCATACCCGAAGTTCAAGGCCGGTGACACAGTAACAGTCACCTACCGCATCAAAGAGGGCGATAAGGAAAGGCTCCAGAAGTTCAGAGGCGTAATCATCCAGATCAAGGGCGGTTCACCTGCAACAAAGACTTTCACCATCCGCAAGATTTCCAGCGGCGTGGGAGTAGAAAGAATCTTCCCGTTCAACTCTCCGTTCATCGAGTCCATCGAGATCAACAAGGTCGGTAAGGTTCGCCGCGCAAGAATCTACTACCTCCGTGAACTCTCCGGCAAGAAGGCAAGAATCAAGGAAAAGAAACTCGGTCTCATCAAAGGAGAAGAGTAAAGAAAATAAGAGGCCCGCTAGCTCAACTGAATAGAGCATCTGACTACGGATCAGAAGGTTACAGGTTTGAATCCTGTGCGGGTCACGACTTGGGGGAAGCCTCGCGAACAAAGTTCGCGAGGCTTTTGGTTTAAGAGAAGCGAGGCGTGTGAGCTTGCTCACAAAGCCTCGTTCTCTTAAACCAAAAGCCATCGGATTTCCGATGGCTTCCCCCAAGTCGGGTAAAAAACTACTCGCAAACAGGATCTTTTGTCTTTTCAAAGAAAAGGCAAAAGCATCCTGTGGTTTTCCGTTACGTAATACAGTCCGTAAATCCGGGGAGCCCCAACTCTCCAGCGAAGCGCCGAGAGTTCTCCGCCGAGCGAAGCGCAGGCCAAATCACGCAGCCAAGCGCAGCGCAGGCAAAAAAAACATTGCAGGCCAAACAAAGCAGCCGAGCGCAGCGCAGGCAAAAAAACATTGCAGGCCAAATCATTCAGCCGAGCGCAGCGAAGGCAAAAACAGCGCAGCAAAAAAAATAAAAGGCTCAGCCCAAAGGCCAAACCGTTCAATAAGTGCAAAAAAAATGAGCTGTCGTCGCTCACGCGAGGACACCTCACTAACCACATAATTAATAACACTAAAACTAATAACCGAGCGAAATAATTTACAAGTACTGTGCCAAAACTAAAAATTCCGTCAAAATTTTGTGAATAATCTTTGATTTGGGCCTGGCTTGAGATTCGTTGAGAGATGCAGCTTTGGATTGAATGATGATTTGGCGGGAGATTCGTTTGTGGTTGCGCCAGAACTTTGTTCTGCCGCAGCCGCAAACAGTTCTCCTTGCCTTGCCGGCAGGGCCCTTGCAACTTCGTTTTGCACGCAATCAGAGAAACTCCGGCCTTTGGCCGTTTGCGTTTTGTGTGTAAAAGCTCCCTTAGGAAAGCTCGCTTTCCACGGGAGATTTTACACACAAAACGCCCCCGCTTCTGCGGGGGCGTCTCTCTGATTGCTTTCGCTACGTTGCGGAGAGAAGGAGATTCGAACTCCTGATACCCTTTAGGGGTATACACGCTTTCCAGGCGTGCCTCTTAAACCACTCGAGCATCTCTCCTTTTTAGGACTGCAAAGATAGTAATTTTTTCTGGAATTTGCCTGAAACGGTTACTTTTCTTTACCTCACCCTCAACCGCTGCCCAATCCGCAGCGTGGCGGTGGACTTGATGCCGTTGAGCCGGCAGATGGCGCTCACCGTCGTGCCGTTGTTGATGGCTATGCGGCCGAGCGTGTCGCCGGATTTGACCGTGTGCCACTTCATCGCCTTCAGAGCCGCCTCTTCGGCTGCATCCTCCTCGGCGGTCTTCGTCTCGTCGTCGAAATCCTGCTCGTAGTTGCTGTACTGGCTAAGATACTTCTTCTTCAGAACGAACATCCTGTGGCGGAGCACTCCAGTCTCGAAATTGATGAGCCACTGCGGGTCGAAAGCGTAGCCGTTGTAGCGGGTCTCGAAATGAAGGTGCGGACCTGTGGAACGGCCTGTGCTGCCTCCGAGGCCAATCACGTCACCGGCGTTCACCCATTCGCCCGCCTCGACGCAGCGCTTTGAAAGGTGCCCGTAGAAAGTCTCAAGGCCGTTTTCGTGACGCACTACAACCACATTCCCGTAGCCCTTCATCGTCGTGGAGACCCTGACCTTGCCGTTGAACGCGGCGTGGATAGGGGAGCCTGTCGTGAGCGGAAGATCCACTCCCTGGTGGCGCCTTCCTCTTCTTGGGCCGAACTTGCCCCTCGGGTTCACCTTGCCGATGTATGGGCAGCTGTAGTGGCTCGTGCTGTCGATGAGCCAGATAGCGGAGTAGGAGGGAAGGGAGTCCCAGCTTATCTTGTACGGGTCCACATTGCGGTTGTCCCAGTTGCGGGTGAAAATGTCGTTGCCGACTGAGAAATCCGCAGTCTTTATGTATTTCCAGGTGCCGTCGCCGAAAAGGACCACTTTTACATAGTCTACCATCGTGTTCAGGGTGTCCACAGGGTCGGATTCGCTCACGACCAGCGGTTTTACGCTCTGCCTCGGAAGACGGGGAATAAGCGTCCCCTCGGTTGTTGGAAATTTATACTCTGGATTGGCGGACGGAATGTTCGGGTCCACCACTTTAGCGCTGTTCTGCGCCGCGGCCCCGAGAGGCAGCAGCGCAGACGCCATCAAAATTATAATTCTGTTTTTCAAAATCAAATGTTGTTATTTATGGCTTCACAGCCATTTGTATTTAACTTTTCCCGGCTCCGATGGAGCGGTACTTCTACTGCCTGACTCCGCC
>CAYNDY010000209.1:0-3044 GCA_964396105.1 uncultured Muribaculaceae bacterium | reverse complement strand
GTAACGACAGTGAAAGGCACCTCGGTGAAAGCGGTGAGTTTCTGCTCTCCTTTGCCATACTCCATAGTTATGTCTCCCTGAACGTGATAGGACCTCTGGTTCGCCGTGAGGTTGTAGGTCCACGGATGCCAGTGGAAGGCGATGCAGAAATTGTCCGCATAGTCGATTATGTCCTTACTCAGGCCATATTTCCACTCATTCAGCACGGACTCGCAGTCCACATCGTTCCAAATCTGCCTCCAGGCCTTGGTGGTGTCGGCCGCGGTGAGAGGAAACTCTCCGTCCTCGACCATTTTCTTGATCTGCGCCCTCTGCTCATATCCGTCCTCGCTCTCAAGACCCTTGAAATCCTTGGAGAGATAGATTCTGAAGCCATAGTCCCAGGTCTCATTTCCTCCTCCCCTGCCCCAGAGAGGCTGGATTTTCATATCGAGAGCAAGGTTCTTGATTTCGTCGGTAGGGATGGAAGTCCTTTCCCTCTTGTCCCACTCGTGGCCGGTCTCGCCGCTGTAGAAGGTGATGTAGTCGGCATCCCCGCTGAAACGGAAGCGAACGATTTCGCCGGTGCGGTAAACATTGTCCCCGTCCAAAGTCACATTGAAATCCACCGGCAGGGAAATGTTCTGCTGCTGGCAGGAAGCGAGGGAGACTGCCCCGAGGGCAAAAGCCAAAATATATGATGCTGTCTTTTTCATATCTTTACCATTGTGGATTCTGTTTCATTTCCGTGTTCACGGCCAGCTCGATGGACGGAATCGGGAGGTAATTGTTCCTTTCGCTCATTCTGCCGGTGAGGATGATGAAGTTGCGGGCGGAACTGAAGCCGGACCAGTTGGAATTGGTCTGGGCCATCTCCTGAACCTCCAGCATTGACTTGTAGTAGATGCCCCAGCGGATGAGGTCGTGCTTGCGAAGGCCCTCGAAGCAGAGTTCGCGGGCGCGCTCGTTGCGGATGAACTGCTGGAACTTGTCGTAGGTGCTGTACTTCGAGTATGGAAGAGTCTCGATGCCGGCCCTCTCGCGAAGAGGAAGGATTATGTCGTAGAGCTCCTCGGAAGGCTTCCCGTCCCTCTCGTTCACCGCCTCGGCGTACATCAGGAGCACGTCGGCGTAGCGCAGAAGAGGCACGTTGATGCCGGTCCAGATGCTCTTGAAGTTCTTCAGGCCCTCATACTGAGTCTCCCTGCGGAACTTTCCGATGTTGCGGCCTGCAGGGTAGTAGAGCGGATTCACATTGGTATTGTGGGTCGCCGGAGTGGAGGTGCTGTAGTATGGAGTCTTGTCCACGGCCGCGATAAGTTTGCGGGTGTCGGTCGGGTCGCCGCCGTACGGATAGAGTGTGGCGACATCCTTCGATCCCTCGTAGTTGTAGCCCGGGAGGCTCCACTCCTGCCTCTTGTCGGTAACCGTCGGCAGTCCCCTCTCGTATGTCGTGCGGTCGTCCTCCATAAAGAGCTGCCAAAGCTTGTAGGTGTTGCCGAAAAGGCCGTACGCCCAGTTCACTTTGTGTGAAGAGTAGTCGGTGTCGGCTGAAGAGCACCTCAGGCCGTTGAGTTCACCCCAGCGGGAGTTTCCGTAATAGGTGGAAGTGGAACGGTCGCCATAGAAGTCGGCCTCCCACATTGACTCGTGGTATTCGGTGTCGTACTTGTCGGAAATGTAGTTTATGAAAATCTGGGTGTAGTCCGGGTTAAGGCTGTGCAGACCGCTGTCAATCACGGCTTTGCAGTGCTCGGCCGCCTTGGTGAAGTAGGTGTGCTTCTCCTCGGCTGTGACTCCCTCGACGGCTTCTCCCGCCATATAGAGGTAAATCCTTCCGAGGATTCCGTGCACGGTCGTGCGGGTCACATCAGACGGGGCGTGTTCAAGGCTCTCGGTGATTGTCGGAAGCACATCCTCCATCTCGGAAACCACCCATTTCATAACGTCGTGCTGCGGAGTGGCTGCGATTTTAACATCCTTGTAGGAGGCGGTGGAAGTGGTCTTCAGAGGCACATCCCTCCAGTTCTGGGCAAGAATGAAGTGGTAGTAGGCGCGAAGGAACCTCGCCTGGGCGCACATCTGCCCGTCAGGGTCGAGCTCCGAGCCGGAGATTTTCTCCAGAAACTCGTTGGCGTTTCCGATGCCCTTGTAGAGCCAGGTCCACGGGTCCGAAACGGAGGCGGAGTTCGCATCGAGTTCGAGCGAAGCTCCGAGCATTGTGGAGTTAGTGGAGGAGAGGTACATCGAGATGTCCGTGTTGTAGTTAAGGTCCAAAGTGAGCGTACATCCGTAGAGTTCCCAGCTGTTGATGACGCCGTACACCGCGTTCAGACCCAGCTGAGCCTGACTCGACGAGGTGTAGAACTGATCTTCCGTTATAATGTTCGGCTTCAGGTCCAGAGCGTTGCACCCTCCGAAAAGAAGGGAGGCGAGGACAAGGCCGAATGCAGATTTTGTCAATGATTTCATATCAATCAACTCTTTCAAATGTCAACTCTTAGAATGTAAAGGAAAGGCCGCCTGTAATGGATCTCGCACGCGGATATGCCGACCAGTCGAAGCCCGGGGTGAGCACGCTGCTGCGGGTTGAGACCTCAGGGTCAGGACCGGAGTAGTTCGTGAAGGTGTAGAGGTTGTCCGCCGTGAGGTAAACCCTGAGCGACTGAATCTTCGCCCTCTGCAGAAGCTTGGACGGGAAGGTGTAGCCGACGGTGAGGGTCTTGATTCTGAGGAACGAGCCGTCCTCGACAACGCGGGATGAGTAGTATTCCATTCCGGAAGCACCCGCGCGCGGAACATCGCTGCTAGGATTGCGGTCGAGGCTCCAGGCGTTTCTCATCGAGCCGAACTGGTTCAGCTGGGTGCCGTCGTAGTTTTCGAAAACAAGACGGTTGGCGTTGAGAATGTCGTTGCCGTAGCTCCAGTTCATAAAGATGCTGATGTCCACTCCGAAGAAGGAGAAGGTGTTGTTCCATCCTCCGGTGTGCAGCGGCTGGCCGATTCCGATGACGGTGCGGTCGGCGTCGTTTATGATACCGTCCCCGTTGACGTCCTCGTACTTA
>CAYNDY010000208.1:0-3061 GCA_964396105.1 uncultured Muribaculaceae bacterium | reverse complement strand
ACCGTCCGCCTGGAGCACTAACGCCGAGAAAGATAATCGCGAACTGCAGAGGAAATTGTTTCCTTTACCTGAGGCCAATTTGCCGTTTCCAGCATTTCCGGCATCGGGTCAGGTTCGGCATCTTCGAAATAAGTGAGGCTCTTTAGCGCGATGAACAGCGTGCCGTCCGGATATTTTGCCGAATAGAAGTCAAGAATATCTTTCAAGGAATAACTTTTCAGTAAGAAATACAAATCGATAAAGTCCTTCTTAGTTCCGCGGCCGATGACGGCGGATATTTTCATCGCGGCGATGTCCTCAACCGATGCAAGCCGCAGATTGTCCTGTACGACCATTGGCTTCAGCAAGGAGTATGAATAATTCACAAAATCGACTTTCACACCGTCGACAAGGCAGATATTGATATTCCTGGACTCTTTCAAAACCTGCACGGTGTGCTCCACCGCTAAGACTTGCCTGATTTCAGAGACAGGAGTCTGAATAGACCCGAATATATCCAAATCAATGGACTTTCGATGTCCCATTTGGAGTGCGAGCGATGTTCCCCCCACAAGATAAGTGTCCTGCAGAGCGGGGATGGACTGAATACTTTTCAGAAGTTCCAGTGTTGAGGGAGAGATTGTTTCGTAGTGTAGCATCTGAATTGAGTTTCAGGTATATCGGCAAGACAGCACAGGAAAGAAACTGCCCTCGGCTCCAGAGTGCGGAGAGCGGTCGCCTTTGAGACAATCTCATTCAGCCCATAATAGTCGCGAATGAGGCCCCAGTCGGAAAGCTGTCCATACTCCAGAACCCTCTGGATTATGTATGCGGCATTAGAATCCGCGTCAACAGAAGCCTTGTCAACGTCCCAAAAAAGATAGCCCGAAAGCCGTTCCAAAAATTCTCTCTTTGCCATATCGTGACAAAGTTAGCGATTTTAAGATTTCGCGGCAACTTTTCCCCAAAAATCCGACAATCCGGAAATGATTGAATTTTACTTAGCCATAAAAATTGCGGATTGAACTTTTGTGGCTACCTTTGGTGTTCGTTCTCGGATTGTGGGTATGGTCACAAATCTGAGCCGGCTTTTTTAACGATTATTTACGAATGGTTTTGATATGATTAAGAACATTGTTTTCGACTTTGGCGGTGTGCTGATGGACTGGGACCCGCGCTATTTTTTCCGCGACTATTTCAAGGATGACGAGAAGATGGAGTATTTCCTCGCAAACATCTGCAACGGGGTTTGGAACGCCGAGCAGGACAGGGGAAGGACTTTTGCGCAGGGCGTTCAGATTCTTCAGGCGGAGCACCCTGAGTTCGCCAAGGAAATTCAGCTCTACGACGAGAATTGGGAGACAATGATTAAGGGCGAATTTCCCCGGACAGTGGAACTTCTTCACCGTCTCAAGGAGGCGGGATATGCCCTCTACGGGCTTACGAACTGGTCTGCCGAGAAATTTCCCTATGTTCTGCACAAATATGAATTCTTCTCCCTTTTCGAGGGCATCGTGGTCTCAGGAGAGGAAAAATGCATAAAACCGGATCCGGAGATTTATCGGATTCTTCTCTCGCGCTACAGTCTGCGCCCGGAAGAGACCGTTTTCATCGACGACAATCAAATCAATCTCGACACGGCCCGAAACCTCGGCATCAGGACCGTCCTCTTCGACAGCTACGAGAACGCCACAGCCCGCCTCGAGAGCATCCTCGGCAGGAGCGGCCTGAAGTAGCCTCATTGCTGCACCCCGGAATGGGATTGCGAAAAAATACTTAGCCATAATAGTTGCATATTAAACTATTATGGCTATATTTGTGGCGTAATAGGTTAAATTTGAACGCTTATGGACGACATCTATGCTCTCTCTGACAGGGACATTGAGAAGAAAATCGGAGAAAAAGTCAAGGACACGCGGCTCAGGCAGAACATCACCCAGGAAAGCCTCGCTGCGGAGGCCGGGATTTCGCTGTCTTCGGTCAAGAAAATTGAAGGCGGGCACATCGGTTCTTTCGACTCTCTGATTCGTGTTCTCAGGACGCTCGGCCTGCTGGACACCCTCCAGAGGCTTGCCGAACCGATGGAACTGAGTCCCAACGAGTATTACGAGTTCGTAAACTCGGCAAAACGCAATTCCCGCCGCAGAGCCAGGGAGAAAAACCCAAAAGTTACGGAGGATACAGGATGGTAAATTCAGCGAAAGTCATTCTTTGGGGTCTTGCAATCGGGACATTGCGCTGGAATGAGCGTTACGGAGCGGCCGAGTTCGAATACTCGCCCGAGGTTGTCGGAAGGGGGGTCGAGCCGTCTCCGCTGCTGATGCCGGTGCGGGAAGGACGTGTCTATTCGTTCGGAGGTCTTAACCCCGCCACATTCAGCGGTCTGCCCGGGATGGTTGCGGACTCTCTGCCCGACACCTACGGAAGGGCGCTGTTCGACAGATGGTTATCCCTTACGGGACGCACTGCAGCCTCCCCTGTCGAAGCGCTCTGCTTTCTCGGTAAACGGTGTATGGGCGCCCTGGAATTCGAACCTGCAATCGACAGTGACGCAGATTCAAATGAAAGATTTGAAATCGAAACGCTCATTGAAGTCGCCTCTGAAGCGTTGAACACGAAAAGCGGGTTCGAAGCCAACCTCAGCGAAGACAGGAAAGCCGCCGTAGCGAAAATCCTCCGCCTCGGAACTTCCGCCGGCGGGCAGAGGGCAAAGGCACTCATCGCCTATAACCCGCAGACGGGAGAAGTCCGTTCCGGCCAGGTACCGGCCCCGGAAGGATTCAGGCAATGCCTGATAAAACTTGACGGAGTGAGCGCGGAGGCCGGTTTCAAAGAGACCACAAATTTCGGAAGGCTGGAATACTCTTTCTACACTCTCGCGAAAGAGTGCGGCATCAATATGAGCGGCTGTTTTCTCATTGAAGAAGGAGGACGCGCGCATTTCGTAACGGAAAGATTTGACAGGAAAGGGACGGAGAAAGTGCATATGCAGACCCTCTGCGGCATTGCCCATTACGATTTCAGAGCCCAGAGGGCATATTCATACGAACAGGCTTTTTCTGTGATGAGGAGACTTCACCTG
>CAYNDY010000207.1:0-3087 GCA_964396105.1 uncultured Muribaculaceae bacterium | reverse complement strand
CCCTCGACCTCCGGCGTGACAGGCCGGCATTCTAACCAGCTGAACTACCGCACCAATCTTGTCACTTGCAGTCGTTTTTCCGATTGCGGATGCAAAGGTACTCATTTTTTCACATCCTCCAAATTTTTTTTCGTATTTTTGCAGTCTTTCCGCAGAAAATCAGTCATACGGCAAAAAATCCGGCAGAACAGGTCGGTTTGGGGCGGAAATGGGAGAGAAAAAGCAGTGTACACAATATGGCAGACGAGGGCAGCATCATAATCCGGGGGGCGAAAGTCAACAATCTCAAGAACATCAGCGTGGAAATTCCGCGCGGCAAATTTGTCGTAGTGACCGGAATCTCCGGCTCCGGCAAGTCTTCCCTCGCGTTCGACACCCTTTTCGCAGAAGGGCAGCGCAGGTTCGCCGAGAGCCTCTCCTCCTACGCCCGCCAGTTCCTCGGAAGGATGGCGAAACCCGATGTGGAGTCCATTGAGGGCATTCCCCCAGCGATTGCAATCGAGCAGAAAGTCAACATCCGAAACCCGCGTTCCACAGTTGCCACCACCACTGAAATATATGATTACCTCCGGCTCATATTCGCGAAAATAGGCCGGATATATTCCCCCGTTTCAGGACGGGAAGTCCGCGCCAACTCCGTTCAGGATGTGCTTTCATTCATCCGTAGGCTCGCACCTTCGGAGGATAGGAGCATCGCGGTGTACATTCTCTCGGACATCGGCTGGGACTCCAGGGCGGACAAGGTGGAGACTATGCTCTCTTTGAAGGAAGAGGGATTTTCGCGATTTTTCAGCCCTGAGGGCGTCCAGATCAGCATAGAGGATGTTATGAAGCGCTCCGAAAGCGGAGATTTCCCTGCGGGGCTTAAACTTCTTGTGGACAGGCTTCGCCTCACTCGCGAGGGGATCAGCGAGGAACTCGCTACCCGGCTCCATTCGTCAATTCAGACGGCATTCGGCAAGGGTGAAGGGACCGTGGAAGTTTGCTGGGGAGCCGCCGGGGAGCTTCAGAGGGAGAGTTTCTGCAACCGTCTGGAAATGGACGGGATAAAGTTCCGCGAAAGCGACGAATATCTTTTCAGTTTCAACAGTCCGCTCGGGGCGTGCCCTGTGTGCGGAGGTCTCGGGGAGATTATCGGAGTGAGCGAAGACCTCGTGGTGCCGGACAAGAGCCGGACCATCTACGACGAGGCCATCGCCTGCTGGAGGGGCGAGAAGATGAGCTGGTTCAAAGACCTGCTCGTGCGCAACGCCGACCGCTACGGCATCCCGATTTTCGAGCCATACTGCAACCTCACCGAGGAGCAGCGGGCGAAGATCTGGAAGGGCTGCAAGGCGGAGAAGGAAGAGGATTCCATCGTGGGGCTCGACGAGTTCTTCCGCTGGGTGGAACAGAACAAGTACAAGATTCAGTACAAATATATGCTGAGCCGCTACAGCGGCAAGACCACCTGCCACGAGTGCGGGGGAAGCCGGCTGAGGAAGGAAGCGCTCTGGGTGAAGGTCGGGGGAAAGAACATCCACGAACTGCTGCGGATGAATGTTGAGCAGCTGATGGAGTTTTTCGAGGGTCTGCAACTCTCTGATTATGAAAGGGGTGTGGCAGGAAAAGCCATTGAGGAAATCCAGATGAGACTGCGCTGCATCAGCGATGTGGGGCTGGGATACCTCACCCTTGACCGCCGTTCCAATTCCCTTTCGGGCGGAGAAAGCCAGAGGGTGAACCTTGTGGCGGCGCTGGGAAGTTCGCTCGTGGGCTCGCTCTACATTCTCGACGAGCCTTCCATCGGGCTGCACCCACGCGACACCGACAGGCTCATCGGGGTGCTGAAGAGGCTGCGCGACATCGGGAACACGGTGGTCGTGGTGGAGCACGACGAGAACATAATGAAGGCGGCCGACCTTCTGCTGGACATAGGTCCGAGGGCGGGAGTCGGCGGCGGAGAGATTGTCTTTCAGGGACGGCTGGAGGATGCGCTGCGGGAGTGCTCCACGAAGGGCATTTCCAAAGGCTCTGTCTCGGATGCCACAGGCAAGGACTCCCAAACGGAGGCCTCTGAGGACAGCGCAGTGAAGGGCGGCGCTGATGCTCAGAGCGGCGTCGAAAACACCCTCGAGCGCTCTCTCACGCTTCAGTACCTCACGGGACAGCGCCCCCGCCCCACAAGGCAGCGCCGCCTCTGGAACTACTCCATCACCATTGAGGGCGCGATGCAGCACAACCTCAAGGACATCACCGTCCGTTTCCCGCTCGGGGTGCTGACGGTCGTAAGCGGAGTAAGCGGCTCTGGCAAGTCTTCGCTCGTGGGGGACATCCTCTACCCCGCCCTCTACCGGGAAATAAACCAGGCCGGGCCGCTCCCCGGGACATTCCGCCACCTCGGAGGCAATCTTGACCGCCTCACCGGAGTGGAATATGTGGACCAGAACCCGATAGGCCGCAGCTCCAGGAGCAACGCCGTCACCTACCTCAAAATCTACGACGACATCCGCAAACTCCTCTCCGACCAGCAGTACGCGAAAATCAACGGCTACACCCCGTCGTTCTTCTCCTTCAACCAGGACGGCGGCCGCTGCCCGGAGTGTCAGGGAGACGGCTTCGTGAAGATAAGTATGCAGTTTATGGCCGATGTGACGATGGTCTGCGAGGCCTGCGGCGGAAAAAGGTTCAAGCCGGACATCCTTGAGGTGCGCTACAAGGGCAAGAACATCGACGACATCCTGTCGCTGAGCGTTGACGAGGCCATCGCCTTTTTCGGCTCCCAGAACGACCCCACTGCGCAGAGGATTGCGCAGAAGCTGCAAGTGCTTGTGGACGTGGGACTTGGATATATAAAACTGGGCCAGAGCAGCAGCACTCTCTCAGGCGGAGAAAGCCAGAGGATAAAGCTCGCCTACTTTATGCTTCAGAGCGAGGACGAGCAGCCGCGGGGCAAATCCTCCCACATTCTCTTCATTTTCGACGAGCCCACCACAGGGCTCCATTTCTACGACACCGAAAAACTCCTCCGTTCCTTCGACGCCCTGCTTTCAAACGGCCATTCGATAGTGGTGGTGGAGCACAACGCCGATGTAATCCGCAGCGCCG
>CAYNDY010000206.1:0-3121 GCA_964396105.1 uncultured Muribaculaceae bacterium | reverse complement strand
AAAAATAAAAGTTGATTTTCTTGCAAAATCGCAAGAAAAACTTGCACATAACGGGAGAAACTTCGCTTTACCTTTGCCGTTGGAATTTCCCGGAGCGCCGCTTCGCCGGCTCTTAACCTTCTCCGGGGAACTCCGAACCACTAAAATTAATGGCTTATGGTTGAGTTATTCCTTTCTCTCGGTGTCTCCCTCGCCCTTGCGGCCTCGGTAGCAGTTCTTTTCTGGTGTCCGAACTTCTTTCTCAAGTCTTCGCGTGCCATTCCGCTCCTTAGGCAGGAGAGCCGCCTTTGCGCAAGCCTTGCGCTCGGGGTTCTTCTCGTTTTTTGCGACGCTCTGGCTGGTCTTCCACAAAGGCTTGCCGCCGATGCAGTGCTCATCGCCTTTCCGCTTTTTGTCGTCCCGGTGGCATCCAGGGCCTCTGTGCGTAGGCTTGTCTGCATCCTTACAATCTCCTCCGAGTGCATTTCCATCCTCTTTTCGCTTCTATGCGGGTTCGAAGTTCTGGCGCTTTCCCCGCTTCTTGCCGCCGCCTATCCGCTCACCGTTTTCGCCGCCTCCCTTGCAGGCTTTCTCCTTCTTTTCCGGAAGAATTTCGTCGATTTCGATGCCGCCCCGTCTAAATTCTCACCCCTTTCCGTCTCCACGCTTTCTTCGGACTTTATCTATGTGTGCCTGATGGGCTTTCTGCTTCTGTGGTCGGGGATGAACTGCGTTTCGGTCGCCGTGGCGGGCGGGGAGTCGGGCTTTTCCTCGGCGATGCACCTTCTCTGCTTCGCTCTTGCCTCCTTCGGCTTTGTCTGCAGCCTTCTCCGGAGGGCGTTCCGGCGGAATTTCATCCTTCTTGGAAAATATGAGGAGATTACAAACCGCCTCATCGGACACTACATAATCAGTAGCGAGGCCTCCCGGGCCGCCAAGGAAAACCTCTACGGCAACCTTTTCAACCGCATCGACGAGTATTTCCGCACCGAGCATCCTTTCCTGAACCCGAATTTCTGTCTGGAGGATGTCGGAAGGCGCATTTTTACCAACAAACTCTATGTCTCGAAAGCCATCAAGGAATACTCCGGGGGCAATTTCAGCTACTATGTCAACACCTGGAGGGTGCGCTACTCGATGGAGTGCTTCAGGGCAAATCCTGATCTTAAGGTCGTGGAACTCTCGGATATGTCCGGCTTCAGCACAACTGCCTCGTTCATAAGCTGGTACAAGAAACTCACGGGGCTCATCCCGTCGGAGTGGATGAGGCAGACAACGGTAAAGGCCGCGAGAAAAAACGGAGCCCCGATGCCGGCCGTGACAGTGTAGGCCCTGGCAATCGAGTGGCCGGGGCGATTGCGCAAAAGTCTCTTGCAACTTTTGGGGATTAGGCTTAACTTTGCAGCCGCTCGCGCTCAGAGAGCCCCTTAAGGCCTTCCGGCTCAGTGCTCTTTTGCGCATCACCTTAAAGAACACAAGTCAGTATGGCAGACGAAAAGATCATCTTCTCAATGAACGGGGTGGGGAAGACCCTCCCGCAGAACAACCGCGTCATTCTCAAGGACATCTACCTCTCCTTTTTCTACGGCGCGAAAATCGGCATCATCGGTCTCAACGGATCGGGAAAATCCACGCTGATGAAAATCATCGCCGGGGTGGAGAAACAGTACCAGGGCGAAGTCGTGTGGGCTCCCGGCTACTCGGTGGGCTACCTTGAGCAGGAACCGCAGATGGACCCGGAGAAAACCGTCCTCGAGGTTGTGCAGGAGGGAGTCCAGGAGGTGATGGATGTGCTGAAGGAATATGAGGAGGTGAATATGAAGTTCTGCGAGCCTCTCTCTGACGATGAGATGTCCGCACTGATTGAGAGGCAGGGCGAGCTGACTGAAAAAATAGAGCATCTGGGCGGTTGGGAAATTGACGCTAAGCTCGAAAGGGCTATGGACGCGCTCCAGTGCCCGCCTTCGGATGCTCTGGTGAAGAATCTTTCCGGAGGAGAGCGCCGCCGTGTGGCCCTTTGCCGCCTTCTTCTCAAGCAGCCGGACGTGCTTCTTCTCGACGAGCCCACGAACCACCTCGACACCGAGTCCATCCAGTGGCTCGAAGCGCACCTTCAGCAGTACAAGGGAACTGTAATCGCAGTGACCCACGACCGCTATTTCCTTGACAATGTGGCAGGATGGATTCTCGAGCTTGACCGCGGAGAGGGCATCCCGTGGAAGGGCAACTACTCTTCCTGGCTGGAGCAGAAAAGCAGGCGCCTTCAGATGGAGGAAAAGCAGGAGAGCAAGCGCAGAAAGACTCTCGAGAGGGAACTCGAGTGGGTCAGGATGGCTCCGAAAGCCCGCCACGCGAAGTCAAAGGCCCGTCTTGGCGCCTACGAAAAGCTTTCTTCAGAGGACGGAAAGGAGAAGGAGGCCAATCTTGAAATCTACATTCCGAACGGTCCGCGCCTCGGAGAAAGGGTCATTGAGTTCAATGACGTTTCAAAAGCCTACGGCGACAAGCTTCTTTTCGAGCATCTTTCCTTCGTCCTGCCACCTGCGGGCATCGTGGGCGTGATTGGCCCGAACGGAGCCGGAAAGACAACTCTTTTCCGCCTCATAATGGGTCTGGAGAAGCCTGACACGGGGACAATCTCCATCGGTGAGACAGTGAAACTTGCCTACGTGGACCAGCAGCACAAGAGCATAGACCCGAACAAGACCGTTTACGAGACCATTGCAGAGAACAGTGATTTTGTGAAACTTGGCCGCCGCGAAGTGCCTGCAAGGGCTTATGTATCAAGGTTCAATTTCGCGGGTGCGGACCAGGAGAAGCTCTGCGGAGTGCTCTCGGGAGGCGAAAGGAACCGTCTCCACCTGGCGCTCACTCTCAAGGACGAGGGCAATGTCCTGCTTCTTGACGAGCCGACCAACGACGTGGATGTCAACACGATACGCGCCCTGGAGGAGGGACTGGAGAATTTCGCGGGCTGCGCTGTCGTTATCTCGCACGACCGCTGGTTCCTCGACCGCATCGCCACCCACATTCTCGCCTTCGAGGGCGACTCGCAGGTCTATTTCTTCGAGGGGTCCTACTCCGAGTACGAGGAGAACAAGAAAAGGCGCCTCGGAAACGAGGAGCCTAAACGCTTCAAATA
>CAYNDY010000205.1:0-3122 GCA_964396105.1 uncultured Muribaculaceae bacterium | reverse complement strand
GAACTCATCTATGGCGACATAAACCTCCCGGTTGCTCCGGTTCAGGTACTGAAAATTGCAAATAAAACTATAATCCTCCCCCGATATTCGGGAAGTTCTATTTCCGCAAAAAATCTTTGGCCAATTCATTAACGGCATCCGCATCTACCGGCTGCAGGATTATCTTTTCAGGTTCAAAATCCAAAAGGAACTGCATATAATTCGGGAGAGTCAGCAGCGGTCCCTCTCTACCCACATTATAGTCGCCGAATTTGATGACTTGATTCACATTATATTTCTCCGGATGCTTGAGAACAGTCTGAACGCTCTTCGCCCGTGCGTTCTTTGCCTTTACTTCAAGCGGCACGCATTCGCTGTTCAGACGAACGAGAAAATCAAGTTCGAGCCCGGAATCTTTCATATAATAGTAGAGTCTCTGACCCTTTTTATGCAGAGTGTCTGCCATCAGATTCTCATAAATAGCCCCCTTGAATCCGCCCAAATTCCCCTGAAGGATGTCGGCTCTCGTGCCTGGCCCGAGCAATTCGACCAACAGGCCGATGTCTGTGACATATACCTTAAATACATTGTCCTTAGCATTGCCTTCCATCGGCAGACCGGTTATATCGGTGTTATAACACCTGCATATTATACCGGCGTCTTCCAACCACTGAAGAGAACCGTTATAGGTCTCGCCTCGGCCTCCAGGCTTGACACTGCCGTACTGGAATTTCTTATTCTCCTTCGCAAGTTGTTTCGGGATAGAATCAAAACATTCCCTTATATGGGGTTTATCCCTGTCCGGGGCATACTTGACCATATCGTCACGATATTCCTTGATGATGCTCCGATATTCTGCGCTCACAGCGTTCATATTGTTGGTGCTGAGAAACGCATTGACAGCAGAGGGCAGCCCGCCAACCGCGACATACAGATTCAGAAGCCTTCTCATCGCCAAATGAATCCCATCCGGTACCGGAGTCTCATCACGATAGCATCTGGACAATGCATCTATTACGTCTGCGCTTATCCGATTCGCCCAAAGGAACTCCTCGAAATCAAGCGGATACATTTCAATTATGTCTTCATACCCGACTGGGACGGAATTCACTCCGAGGTTCTGTTGCTGAATGTACTGGCGGCGTTTTTTCTTTAATTCGTCACCATAACCCTGCACGCCCAGAAGCGAACCGGTGGCAATTACATCGAAGCGTCCGTCCTCACCGAAAAACTTGAGTGAAGTTCTCGCCTCGGGACACTCCTGAATCTCGTCAAAGATAAGGCACGTCTCACCGGGGACGAATTTCACACCCTGAATCTGCGCCGAAAGGTTGAGCAAAATGGCATCGACATCTTTTGAACCGGTAAAAGCACTGATTTTTTCCGGTTCCTTTATAAAGTTGATATACACCCAATGGCGGTAGTTTGTCGAAGCGAAATGTTTTGCAATGAATGTCTTCCCGCATTGGCGGATGCCCATAATCAATAACGGCTTGTGTGCGGGCTCAGCTTTCCATTCGGCCAGCGCCCTTTCTATCTTTCGTTGTAACATATTTCACTCAATTTTGTGCAAACTTACATTTTTTGAACGAATATTCAATATTTCCCCGCACTTTTTCCAACGAATCAAGCTCATATCGCCGCAATTTTTCCAATGAATCTTCTTTTCCCCAAAATCTTTTTGCCCGATTTTCCGGAAAACCTCACAATCTTTCGATTTTTCTACCACATTAGCGGATTTTACCACCTTTTTCGGTGGTAAATCTCATTTTGCGGAAAATTACTATTTTTGTTGCTGAGTATGGGGACGGAATTGGTGGCGGTTGGGATTAGCGTTGATAACACACTTTTTTTGCTGAATATGGAAAATTCATCTTGCGAGCACATAGAGGGAACTGCGGCCGGACGCATAAACGGGAACGCGGCTGAGGGCATACAGGATGCTTCTGCAGAGCGGATTGCGGAGATTCTCGGGGAGCAGCGGAGTTATTTTCACAGCGGAGCTACGCTGCCTGTCGGGACGAGGCTTGAAAACCTCAAACGGCTGGAGGAGGCGGTTCTCAGGTGGGAAAAGGCGCTTTGCGATGCGCTCCGGGCGGACCTTCATAAAAGCTATGAGGAAGCCTATCTCACCGAGATTAGCATTCTTCTGGGCGAAATCCGCACCCATCGTCGCAACATCCGCCGGTGGACACGGCCCGAGAGACGCCCGACTCCATTGAAACTGTTCCCGTCTTCGAGCCGGATAATAAGCGAACCGCTGGGGACTGCGCTTATAATCGCGCCGTGGAACTACCCAGTTCAGCTACTGCTCACACCGCTCGTCGGGGCGATTTCCGCAGGGTGCACGGCCGTTCTGAAGCCTTCGCCCTACACTCCGAGAGTGTCGCGGGTTATGGAAGAGATGATCCGGGAGACATTCCCCGAGGAGTATATCGCTGTGGTTCAGGGGCATAGAGATGTGAACACTGCCCTACTGGAGCAGCGGTGGGACCTTATTTTCTTCACCGGAAGCCCTGCGCTCGGCCGGGTTGTTATGAGCGCCGCGGCAAAGAACCTTACTCCGGTGGTGCTGGAGCTGGGCGGAAAGAGCCCTTGCATCATTGACAAGGGTGCGGACATCCGGGTGGCGGCACGAAGGGTCGCCTGGGGAAAGAGTCTCAACGCAGGGCAGACCTGCATCGCCCCGGACTACCTTCTGCTGCACCGCGACATAAAAGACGAGTTCCTGAAGGCGCTGGAGGAGGAGTTCAAGGAGCTTCTCGGAGAGGACCCGAAGAAGACCCCGCATTTTGTCCGCATCGTGAGCGACAAGGCTTTCGACCGCCTGAGCGGCTATCTTTCCGACGGGAAGGTTCTCTTCGGCGGGGAGACGGACCGTAGCGAACGCTATTTCTCCCCCACTGTGCTTGAGGGGGTAAATCCCGACTCCCCCGTTATGAGAGAGGAAATTTTCGGGCCCATTTTCCCCGTTGAAACATTTTCCAATCTGGACGAGGTGATTGAGTTTGTTTCGTCCCGCGAAAAGCCGCTTGCGCTCTATTATTTCGGAAAGGAAGGCGACAAGGTGCTCTCCCGCACGTCCTCCGGAGGCGCCTGCATCAACGACACCATTATGCACATAGCCAACGACCGAGTCCCGT
>CAYNDY010000204.1:0-3160 GCA_964396105.1 uncultured Muribaculaceae bacterium | reverse complement strand
ATCGAGACGAAGGCCACAGCGTCCGCGCCCAGAATCCACGCCCAGTCAAGATGCACGGGAACGAAGGAGACGAAATAGTTTTCGGGGCTGAGTTTCAGAAGGTGGGTTTTCTGCTGGATGAGGCAGAGAACAACGGCTATGAGGTTCCCCACGGCCATTCCCTTTCCCACAAGGACCGCGCTGCTGCGAAGGAAAACGCCGGCAATGCCCCAGTCCCTCATCCCCAGAGCCTTCAGCAGGCCGATGGTGGAGATGTTCTCAAAAAGAAGGATGAGAAGTCCCGAAATCATATTGAATCCGGCCACAATCGTCATCAGAGTGAGCACAATCATCACATTGAAATCGATGAGGTTGAGCCAGTCGAATAGCTGCGGATAGGCCTGCACAAGGCTCGTCACCACGACGGTGGGCTCGTCCTCGGAGGAATACTCCCGAACGAGCGAGCCTATTTCCATAGCGCACTCCTGCATCGCAGCCTCGCTCCTGTAGCGCTCTTTAAGCCGCACTTCCAGCGAAGAAACCTCCCCCGCTCCCCAGCCGTTAACTCTCTGAAGGGTCGCAAGGTCAGTCCGAACGATGAGTTTGTCATCCCCCGAAAGCACCCCGTCATAGACCGACTCCACGCGGAATTTTCGCACCGTAACCCTCTCGCCCACAAAATAGGCGCTGAGGTCATCCCCAACCCCGATTCTGAGCATCGAAGAGAGCGCGGAAGGAATGGAGACTCCGAGAACGGAGGTGTCTTTCCTCTCATAATCCTCAGTTCCCTTGAAAAGCACCCCGTGGATAAGGTCCCCCTCCTTGACTATCCCCGCACGGGCAACGCTCCCCTTCACGCCTTCGACGCAGGGAAGAGCCTCCAACTGAGGAAGGAATGCTGGAGAAGCGGGTATGGAGGCGTATTCGCCGAGATAGTCGGCACGAAGCGGAGTGAGTGTCACATCGCCGCAAACTTCGCTGAGTCCCTCCCGGATTTCCCTCCGGAAGCCCGAAGAAACGGCCACAGCGACGATAATCACAAGAAAGCTCACGGCAACGCAAACCGAAGCAATCCTGCCCCGGAACCGAATCCTGCGCGATATGAAATTTTCAGCTCCCATTTTCATTCCCGGGGGTAAGGCCGAAGCCGCCCCACCCGGCATAAACACGGCAAAGTTACAAAATTCTCCTCATCAAGGCTCCCTCGCCTCCGTGAAATCAGTAGATGAACCCTATCATCCAAAGAGGTATTTTTCTGCCGGATGGAACTTCAATGTCATCGGCAAGGACATAAGAGTCTTTCACACCAGCTATCTGAGAGAAGCCCTTGTCAGAGCCGCCGACTTCAAAGGTATATTTCCCGTCAACCTTGAAATCCCCTCTTTCCTTGCCATATTCCACTTTATGATCGACCCCCAAGTGGTTCACTGCGAATGTTTCACGCACTGTGCCGATTTCAGGGCTGTTACTGCACAGAGCATACAGCATATTGGAATTCTCCAGATACAGTTTGTCCGGTCGGGCAAGTTTGGCATAGTCCTTCGATCCGGAAAACAGCAGGTTCAGCATCTTTGCACGACCAAGATAGTGAAGATATTGGACCACAGTTTCCCGCGTGGCGCCTACCGCACGCGAGAGCTTGCTGGCGTCAAGTTCAAAGGGGACCTGATCTGAAATGATGTCCATAAGTTTCTTGAGCTTTACCACCCCGGAAATGTCCACAAGGCGGAGTTCAGGCAATTCGACCTCAAGAGTATAGCATACGGCCTGTTCAATTCTTGTATAGTAAGACTTTGCCCCTTCCAGATAGAATGGATAATACCCGTTTCTGAGGTAATCCTTGAAATATTCCAGCGGATGGCACTTTGACATGACGGAATCGGCCAGTTCAAACGGTGATGCCAGAATGGACTCCAATGAAACCTTCGGGAAATCCAGACCACGATAAAATCTCAGATATTCACGGAAAGAGAGCCCCTGAATGTCGTGGCGGACACATCTTCTGGACAAATCCGCATCGGAATTCAATATCTTGAGTAGCGAAGAACCGCTGATGACAACCTTCAGACGAGGATACAGGTCATATAGCTCCTTGAGTTCCGTACTCCAGGGCCCTGCATATTTATGGATTTCATCCAAAAAGAGCCGCTCTCCTCCCATTGAGACAAAGCTCTCTACGAGTTCGCTGATGCTGTGGCTGCTGAAATACAGGGAATCCATAGAACAATACAGAGCCTTTCTTGAATGGGGCGGATAATTCAGTTTTATAAATTGCCGAATCAAGGTTGATTTTCCGACACCTTTCGGCCCCTGAATGGAAATCAGACGGGCGTCCCAATCTATCTCACCTATGCATTCTCTGACAATTTCCGTTGATGTTTCAGTGTAATAACGGTCGTGCTTTAAAAACAAGGAGTCCATAATTCATTGATTTTCCGCAAATATACGAAAAGTGTCGGTTAGAACCGACACTTTTTATAAAAATTTGACGGTTCCGACCGACACTTTGCTCTTTCATTACACATTTTGTGAAACGCAACTTGTGAAATATATTTTTTCCTTTGGGCCGAAAGTGTTATTACAGATTTTGAAATTATCGTAAAATGTAATAACTTTGCGGTATGACAACGAATTCTACAATACTGAGGATCGGGAACAGCTGCGGGGTTATAATACCGGCAAAAATTCTGAAATCTCTTGCACTCTCGGCAAGAGACGAGGTCTGCATAAGCGACGAGGGCGGAAAAATCACGCTCACCAAAATTCCGGATGAAAAGGAAATCACGCCGTTTTCGGCACTTGACGCCTGGTGTGAAAAGAACGGGTATGGCAACGGGGAGGAAAGCGTGGAAGATGCGCTGGAATATGTGGAGAAAATAAGAAGCGAACGGCTTGACAAAGACATTCCGCAATGGTAAAAGAGCCGACAAAATATCTTATAGACTCTGACATTCTTATTGCAATGCTCAGAGACAGAAGCGGGAAGACCGGACTGCGGCAGAAGTTGCTGGACATCGGCCTTCAAAACTGCTATGTAAGTTCCATTTCCCTCTCCGAGCTGTCTTCGGGGGCATACCGGATGGCCTCGGAAAGGGGATTTTTTGAGGTTGAGTTCATAAAAGAAATCTTCAACATCCTCCCGTTCGGCACCCCGGGCTCATCCGACGCGGACTGCTTCGGA
>CAYNDY010000203.1:0-3172 GCA_964396105.1 uncultured Muribaculaceae bacterium | reverse complement strand
ATCCGTTCTGATGCAATCAGAACGGATAGCCGACGCCGAAATGGAGGGCGTAGCCGTCGCGGGTGAACCACTCGCGGGGCTTTAACCAGCAGGAGCCCTCGGAGCGGGCGGGGTCGTGGAGGCGGAGACCCCAGTCGACCCTTAGGACTAGGAAATCCATATCGAGCCTGAGACCTATTCCGTAACACAGCGCCATACCCTTCCAGAGGGTGTTCCAGTTCATCTGGCTGTTGTCGGCGGCGGTGGATTTTCTCTTGAGGTTCCAGACGTTGCCGGCATCGGTGAAGAGCGCTCCGGCGAACTTCCAGAAGAGCGGGAAGCGGTATTCGGCGTTGAATTCCAGCTTCATATCTCCGGTCTGGTTCGGGATGACGAAGGTCTGATCCTGGGCGGAGAGGCCCGGACCGAGGCTGCGGGCCTGCCAGCCCCTCATACTGTTGGAACCTCCGGCGTAGAAATGCTTCTCGAACGGAAGCGCCGTGGAGTTGCCGTAGGCCCAGCCGGCTCCGCCGACGGCCCTGAGAGCCAGCGCCTGTTTGTCGTCCTTGCCGAATCGGAAAGTCTTCCCCAGAGTGAGTTCCGCCCTCACATATTGCGAATACGGAGTGTTCCAGATCATTCCCGCGCCGTTTGAATCTTTCTCCATCAGACCCTTGAACGCGCTCAGCAGGTTACCGGAAATGTCGGCCTGGAGACGCACATAGCTGTAGGTCGTCTTCGGGTTCACATCGGAATTGGTTGTGTAATAGAACGTTCCGCCGGCTCCGAAGTCGAAGTGGTCCTGATAGGCGTTGCGCAGGAACGGGTCGTTCGCGAGGGAATTGTAGAACGACGAGTCGAGGTTGAAAAGGTGGACTATGTTGACCTGAAGCGGATAGACCTGATAGAATATGCGCGAGCGGGCGTTTCCGCTGTAGCCGAAGGAGGTGGAGATTATGTTGCGGGTGTACTCCGGGCGGTTCTGGTAGTTGTAGGAAATGCTGACATCAGTCCTCGGAATCGGGCCCTTGAACACGCTCACGGGCAGAAAAACGAACCTCGGGAAACTCAGGCTTCCACTCACACCGGCCTCGTTTGAACGGATGGGATTGTTGAACTTGAACTGGAAATTGCCCATAAAACTGAGGTTCAGCCACTCCCCGCCCCGGAAAATGTTCTTGTGGTAGTAGGTGAGCTGCGGGGACACGCCCATAAGCCCGGACGAGTTCACCGAAACCTCCGCATTGACCTTGATTCCCTGTAGGCGCGAGGGCATAAGGCTTATGTCGCAGTCGAGCGTGGTGGAATCCACGGGGTTGATGCCGATGTTCACGGTGGAGAACATCCTGAGGGCTGTGAGGCGGGAGTAGGTGTTGTTGATGGCGGTCTCGCTGTAGGTGTCGCCAGGGTGGACGGTGCTGAGCTTGCGGAGGAGATTGTCCCGGACCTTGAACTTCGCCGGATAGGAAATCCCCACGTCCTTGATTGTGAATTTTCTCAGCGGAGCGGCTTCCTTGGGGGTCTCGTTGCGGGTGTACTCGTTCAGAGTGACCGTGAGAAGAGCCTTTCCGGGAACCGAAAGCGTGTCGGCCTCGCAGAAGAAATTGTTTTTGCTCAGGGAATAGAAACCTTTGTCGCGAAGAACCGATGTGGCCCTTGTGCTTTCCGCCTCCAGAGCGCTCTCGCTGAGGAAATCGCCTTTTTTGACTGTGGAGTTCACGGTGTCGCGCACGAACTCGGCGGCAATCTCTCCCCTCTCGGGAAGGACGTACGAGATGCTCTCAATCGGGTAGCGTCTGCCGAGTGTGATTTCGTAGGTGACGTGGACCTTGCGCTTTCTCACCGTCACTTTCGCGTCGATTGAGGAGCCGTAGAAGCCGAGATATTCGATGTGGCGGCCGATGTTCTCCACCGACTCGTCCACGAGCGAAGGGTCATAGATGATCGGAGGGGTGCCGATTTTCTGTACGAACTTGTCCCAGCCCTTTCCCTTGCCGTTGCTCCAGTTGTAGACGCTCACGAAGGGGTTCCACCCGAAAATGAAGTTGGAATTCGGCTTCTGCTTGATGTAAGGCGTTATGTCAGACTCCTTTACGCCTTTGCCGCTTATGCGCACTCGGGTCTGCGAGAGGCTGTATTCCCCGTCCTGCAATACCTTCGTCGTGCTGCAGGATGCTGCGGCAAGGCAAAAAAGAGTGAGCACGAGGGCGTATGTGAGTCGCTGACCTTTCATCGGCAAAAAATCATAAACTGCAAATTTATGGATTTAAGTCCATATTTTGCTAACTTTGCCCCCATAAATTTGAAATATATCCGCCAGTATGCCTCATAACAGTTCACTTTCATCCAGCCGGAACTCCGATATGACTTCCTCCCCCATTTCCCAGCGGGAGATAAAATACCTGAAGGCCCTTTCGCAGAAAAAGTTCCGCGACGAGGAGAAGGTATTCACTGTTGAAGGCGAAAAAATGGTCTCCGAGGCACTCGCTTCGGGTTTTGAGGTTCTGAAGGTGTTCCGCACGGAAGAAATCGGCGAGGAGGCGATGGGACGAATTTCCTCGCTCAGTTCCCCTTCCCCTGCGCTAGCCCTTGTAAGGCAGCCCGAGGGACTGCACCTTTCTGACCGTGCCGGGATTGAGCGGGAGGTTGGCTCACGGGGGCTTTTCCTTGCGCTTGACACTATCAGGGACCCCGGGAATCTCGGGACAATCCTCCGAATTGCCGACTGGTTCGGAATAGATGCCGTTTTTGCGGCGGAGGACACCGTGGAATGTTTCAATCCGAAAGTGGTTCAGGCGACGATGGGAGCGATTTTCAGGGTCCGGTTCCACTACTGTTCTCTCCCCGCCCTCTCTGAGGCCGTAAAGGCGCGCGGCGGGCACATCTACGGCACATTCCTCGACGGCGAAAACATCTACTCCAAGCCTCTGGAGACGGGCTCCGACTCCCCTGCCGTCATTGTAATCGGCAACGAGTCCAACGGAATTTCGCCCCAAATGGCCGCGGAGGTCACGGACAGGCTTTTCATCCCGCCTTATCCCGAGGGGGCGCACACATCGGAGTCGCTGAATGCTGCTGTTGCGACGGCGATTACAATATCTGAATTTAGACGCAGATGTTAGTTTTTCGCCTCTGCGCTCCTCGTTTTTATTTATTTTTTCTCTGAATAATTTCTTATCGAAATTCTTGGATT
>CAYNDY010000202.1:0-3197 GCA_964396105.1 uncultured Muribaculaceae bacterium | reverse complement strand
CGCTTATGGTCTGCCTTTTTGTCAAATGGCCTTCGCTTCCGGAGTTCTGGGACGGACTCGGAAACCTCGGCGAGGCAAAGGGACTTCTTAGCGACCAACCTATTTTCCCGTGTCTTTTCATTACGATTGCCTGCGGAGCGGTGAGCGGCTTCCACGCAACCCAGAGCCCGCTTATGGCACGGTGCCTCAAGGACGAAAGGCTCGGAAGGCCGGTTTTCTACGGGGCTATGGTGACCGAAGGCATTGTGGCGCTTATCTGGGCTACGGTTTCATCCTGGTTCTTCTTTGACGGCGGCGCGTCCGAGGTGGGATCAACGCTTAGCGCGGCGGCTCCTGAAGTGGTTGTCAGCGTGTCAAAGGGCTGGCTCGGCGTTTTCGGAGGCATACTGGCAATTCTCGGAGTCGTTGCCGCCCCGATTACAAGCGGAGACACCGCTTTTCGCAGCGCGCGGCTTATTGTCGCAGATTTTCTGCACCTGCCGCAGAAGGGAATACGCAACCGCCTTATAATCAGCATCCCGCTCTTCGCTCTCGCGAGCCTGCTTCTGTGGTACAACATCTCCGACGAAAACGGATTCAACACAATCTGGCGCTATTTCGGCTGGGCCAACCAGACTCTCGCAGTCTTTATGCTCTGGACCGCGACGGTCTATCTTGTGAAGAGCAAACCCCGCAGGAGCCTTGCCTACCTTATGACCCTGCTTCCGGCTGCGTTTATGACTGCTGTCTGCACGGCCTACATCTGCACGGCCAAAATCGGCTTCAATATGCCGAACTCGTGGAATTACATTATCGGAATCGTGACTTTCATCGTTGCCGTTGACGCGTTCTACATCTGGAAATTCCGTCCGCATATCAAGGAAAGAATCAATGCGAGAAAGGCCAAAAGGGAAGAGAAAAAATAATGGACCGGAATTCCTGGTTTTGAGCTTGTGAAACAATAGAAAATACAAACGAACTGCAATATGAGCAAATTCAAATACTATCTTCGTTCGGCGCGTTTCCGTACCCTCCCCCTCTCACTCGCCGGGGTCATCACGGGAATCGGCCTCGCCGCAGCAGACTACAACATCAGCATCCTTACGGCCACGCTTGTGTGCCTTACCGCTGTCTGCCTGCAGCTGCTTTCAAACGTTTCAAACGAGTACGGAGACTATCTGAGCGGCACCGACCGCGACGACCGCCAGGGCCCGGTCTATTCCACCGGAGTGCTAACTGACAGGGATTTCAGGGGGATGATTGCCTTCTACGCGGTTCTAAGCTGCATCAGCGGCCTCGCAATGATATTCTCCTCTTATGGGACCTTCCGGCAGCTTGAGCCCATTCTGCTCATAATTCTCGGCGCGTTCGCCATCATCGCCGCAATGCGCTACACACTCGGACGTCACCCCTACGGCTACCACGCCGGCGGAGACCTGGCCGTTTTCATTTTCTTCGGCCTTGCATCTGTGCTGGGAGCCTATTTTGTCGTTGCGCACGAAATTCCGAGCGCACTGCTGCTGCTCCCCGCTTCGGCAATCGGGCTTTTCAGCGTGGGAGTTCTGAATGTCAACAACATAAGGGATATGAAAAGCGACGCGGCGACACGAGTTACGGTCGCGATGAAAATGGGTGAGAGGAACGCGAGGATTTATCAGACTGTTCTTATAGTTCTGGGCTGGGCCGCGCTCATCTCCTACGTTTTCTTCTGCAGAGTTTTCGACTGGTGGAATCTTCTCTGCCTGCTTCCTCTGCCGCTTTATGTGGCGCATCTTGTCGGGGTCTGGAAGCACAGCGAGAGGGAGCTGGACAAGTATCTGCCGATGCTGGTGATGGCGACATTCCTGCTGTCTCTCTGCATCGTGGTATCCTTTAACGTTTATCTGTGGTAAGGATTTAACCTCTCTCCCCTGCCCTTACAAGTAGGACTTTTCGGCAGTATTTCCTTACAGTTTTTTCTTAGCGGTGTACATCCGGCATATTCCCAAAGTCAGCGGAGTGTGCCGGATTTCTGCAAAGCCGCAGCGGGAAAGGATTTCCTTGAACTCCTTCGGAAGCGGGAAATTCATCACTGAGGCCGGAAGATAGCGGTAGGCCGCCTTGTCTCCGCTAACCTTTCCCCCGATCCAGGGAAGAATCCTGAGGAAATAAAGCTTATAGAGCGCAAGAAGAAGGCGGTTCTGCGGAACTGACAACTCCAGAATGACGAGCGGAGCGCCGGGTTTAAGCACGCGGAGCATCTCCGACAGTCCCTTTTCAAGGTGTTCGAAATTTCTCACCCCGAAACCCACGCACACCCCGTCAAAGGTCCCGTCAGCGAACTCCAGGGCCTCGCAGTCCCCTTTTCTTAGGTCAATCCTCCCGGAGAGACCCGCCGCCTCCACTTTCTGCCTTCCCCCCTCAAGCATTCCGTCGGAAAGGTCAACGCCGACAATTGTGGAGTTGGGGGCATATTTTGCAACCGCTATTGAAAAATCTCCCGTCCCGCAGGCGACATCGAGAATCTGCGCCCGCGCGTCCTTAGAAACGAGCCTTCTGACGGCTCTGCGTCGCCAGATTTTGTCGATATTCAGCGACAGAATGTGATTAAGCGCGTCATATTCCGGGGCGATGCTGTCAAACATCTTTTCAACTGCTTCCTTCTTTGGCATAAACTGGGGCGGTTGCAGGGATAATTGCCGCAGGGTTCTGAAGGAGCATCCCCCCCCTCCCCGGCGGCAGACTGACAACCGGGTGCAAATTTAATCTTTTTTCTTCAGAGGCACAGACTTTGACCCTATATTAGGTGCATTTTCCGCCCGGGGAGGCGGAGAAAAGTCTCTGCCAAAATGGCAGAGGTCGTTTGCGTGAAAATATAAAACAATAAGATATGGAAAACAAACAACTTCCGGTTCTGCTGTTGACCGGTTATCTCGGAAGCGGCAAGACGACTCTTCTGAACCGCATTCTTTCAAACAAGCAGGGAATACGTTTCGCAGTGATAGTCAACGACATAGGCGAAGTCAACATTGACGCGGACCTCATCCAGAAGGGCGGCGTCGTGGGAAAGAAGGACGAGAGCCTCGTGGCGCTTCAGAACGGATGCATCTGCTGCACTCTGAAAACCGACCTCATCGAGCAGATTTACGAAATCACCCGTATGCAGAAATTCGACTACCTCGTAATCGAGGCAAGCGGAATCTGCGAGCCGGAGCCGATTGCCCGCACAATCTGCAGCA
>CAYNDY010000201.1:0-3223 GCA_964396105.1 uncultured Muribaculaceae bacterium | reverse complement strand
GGCGACGCCTCTTCTGAAGGGGAGTCCTCCGATGAGTCCCAGTGCGACGCTGACCCTGCCGAGGGGCACCTCAAGGTCTATGTTGACGACCCGATGTACCCCGGACAGGTCGTCGCGAATGTCTGGGACTACGACCCTCTGTGGAAGGTGCAGTGTTTTGCTGACGGAGAGAAAGTTTGCGATATGGAGCGCTTCAGAGGCGTTGACCCGCTTGCCTCCGTGCTCTACAGGGACCCGTCATCGCTCAAGCGCAGCTGGGTGTGCGCCGTGCCGACGCCGAATCTTTTCCGCGCCCAGCTTCCCGAAGGCGCGAAGAGCATAACGGTCCGGGTCACCGACCGTTTCAACCACATTTGGGAGGCTGCCCAAAAAAGCGCATTACCGCGTTGTACTCCTAGATAAAATCCTCACAACCAACAGGTTGCTGCGGTTTTATCGTCGTCGCGAGCCTTGTACTGCATCTTTTTATGACAGCCTCCTTCCTCGAAGCATTACAATTACAATAGACCTAATAGTCGGCTCCTCGACAGAAGACACGCCCCCACAGGGCCGCCCTTCTTGCCGAGCTTTGAGAACTTGATTGCCGTGTCCTTGCTCACGATGATGAGCGAGTGCTTGTTGATGGCGCTCTTTATAGGGAGCATCAGGTAGTCCTTCGCGGCGGCGAGTCTGCCTCCAATGACCACCAGTTCGGGGTTGAAGATGTTGATGAGCCCGGCTATCGCTCTTCCGAGCGTGCTTCCGATTTCCTCCACGCACTCAATTGCGAGCATATCCTCGTCGAGCAGGGCGTCAAGAATGTCGTCCAGTCCGATGCTCTCCGGGTCTGCGAACTTTCCCGAGAGCGAACTGGCCTTTCCCGCCTTCAGCTTTTCGAGGAAAATCCTTCTCAGAGCGCTTCCGGACGCCCCGGTTTCGAGGCAGCCCACCTTGCCGCAGTGGCAGATTTCCCCGTTGTCCAGCATAGGGAAGTGGCCGATTTCGCCCGAGAACCCTGACTTGCCGTAGGAAAGTTTTCCGTCAATCACCATTCCCATTCCGAGTCCCCAGCTGAGGTTGATGAAAAGCATATCCCGCTCGTTGTTCGCCTCGCCGCAAAGATATTCCCCGTAGGCCATCGCCCTGGAGTCGTTTTCGATGTACACCGGTGCTCCGAGCGCGTTTTCAAGTTCGCTGGAGAGCGGTTTGTCCTCGCCGAGAAAGTAGGAGAAGCAGTAGCCGGTCTCGTGGTTGACCCTTCCCGTGAGGTTGAACCCGTAGGCGAGAATCTTCTCGGGGTCTATCTCCAGGGAGTCGGTGTGGCTCCGGATGGTCTTTGCAAGATCTTTGATTGAGGCTTCGGAGGCTTCGAGAACGAACGGAATGTCTTCGCGGTAGTCCACCATCTGCCCCTTGAAGTTCATCACTGCGATGCTGACGTGGTGTCTGCGCACGTCAGTGCCCACAAAGTAGCCGGCGCCCTGGTTGAGGCCGAAGATGCTCGGACGCCTTCCGCCGCTTGTGCCGGTTTTTCCCAGGTCCTCGAGGAATCCGTCGTCGATGAGTTCGCCGATAAGGCGGGTCACCGTGGGGATGCTCGCCCCCAGCTCCTTGCTCAGTTCCGCGATGCTGAAGTCCCCGTCATTGATGCAGAGCCCCAGAATCTGCTGTTTCATAATCCCGTTTTTACCCTCGATGTTGCTGAGAAATGTTTTCATTGCGCATTAGTGTTGTGGCTGAAAGTCCGATTTTCAGCCTCCGTTGTTTTCTACAAAATTAGGGATATTCCCGTTCAAACGCAAAAAATATATGAAAAATAAGTGGGTAATTTTATCCGTAATAGGGTGACTTGTGCTGATATTTGAAAAATTTTTAATAATTATGCTGGGAATTGATAAAATTTTGTAAATTTGTGCAACCATACTAACGTCCCGCAGAGGGCATAATAATAACACTGTTTCAGATAATTATTAAAAATCTTCGATATGACTAAACCTGATTTTAAAGAGATTGCCGCGAGGTACGAAAAGGAACTTCGCGAAAACTGCCTCCCGTTCTGGCTCGAACACTCTCAGGACAAGGAATACGGCGGCTATTTCTCCTGCCTTAACCGTGACGGAAGTGTCTATGACACAGATAAATTCATCTGGCTGCAGGGCAGGGAAGTCTGGCTTTTCGCTATGCTCTACAACTCTGTGGAGAAGAACCCCGAGTGGCTCGCCTGCGCTGAGCAGGGCGCACGTTTCCTTCTTGAATACGGCCACGACGACAATTTCGACTTCTATTTCTCCCTCACCCGCGAGGGCCGTCCGCTTGTGCAGCCCTACAACATTTTCTCCAACACTTTCGCCTGTATGGCATTCGCCCAGCTTGCGAAGGCGACGGGAAACGAGGAATACGCCGATGCGGCAAGAAAGGTATTCGCCCGCATCCTCGAGAGGCGCTCAAACCCTAAGGGACAGTGGTGCAAGGCCTATCCGGGCACTCGCCCTATGAAGGATTTCGCCCTTCCGATGATTATATGCAATATGGCGCTCGAAGTCGAGGACATCCTCGAAGACAAGAGCATCCTGGACAAGACCGTGGAGGAGTGCCTGCACGAGGTGTTGGATGTTTTCTATCAGCCGGACCTCGGGTGTATGCTCGAGAATGTCTCTTCCGTTGACGGCTCGCCGATCGACTGCTATGAGGGACGCGAAATCAATCCGGGCCACGACCTGGAGGCCCTCTGGTTTATGATGAACCTCGGAGTGCGCAAGGGCGACAAGGCTCTGGTGGAAAAATGCGTGGAGATTGCCCTTCGGGTCATCGACCGCGGCTGGGACAAGGAGTGGGGCGGCATTTTCTATTTTATGGATGCCAAGGGCGTGCCTCAGCAGAAGCTCGAATGGGATCAGAAACTGTGGTGGGTTCATCTCGAGTCTTCAATCGCTATGCTCAAGGGCTACCGTCTCACCGGCAACGAGAAGTGCCTGGAGTGGTTCCTGAAGCTGGACGAGTATATGTGGACGCATTTCAAGGACGCCGAATATCCTGAGTGGTACGGCTATCTCAACCGCCGCGGAGAGGTGCTCCTGCCGCTCAAGGGCGGAAAATGGAAGGGGTGTTTCCACGTGCCAAGAGGCCTGTATCAACTCTGGAAGCTGGCCGAGGAGTGTGCAAGGGGCGAATAAATGGCGGTCTGCCGCGTCCCCTTGCGGATATGTATTACTTATAGATTTTTTCAGACACTTTATGACAACAG
>CAYNDY010000200.1:0-3236 GCA_964396105.1 uncultured Muribaculaceae bacterium | reverse complement strand
CCGCCGCTGCTTCGCCTACGACGCCGACCCTGAGCAGGCCTTTCGGGATGCCTACGGCGATGTGAACAGCTGGACGCTCGACGAGGTTCTCGCGGAAAGGGGCAGGGAGTTCAGCTGGGAGATGGTCCGCCGCCGCGATCTTATCCGCTACGGCAAGTTCAACGACATCCAGTATGTCTCTTCAAGCGCCAAGACCGCCGTCCGCAAATGGTTCCCGATTCCATACTCCATCCTTGAAAAGTCGCTCGTTGACGAGACTACAGGACAGAAGATCTGGACCCAGACCCCTGGCTATGAGAACCTTTAAAAACGGTTCATATATTAATGGAAGAAAATTTATAAATACTTAGTTATTAACACTTTAATACACACTTTATTATGAAAAAGATTTTTTATCTTCTCACATCTCTCGCTCTTCTTGCGGGCTTCTCGTCCTGCGAAAAGAAGGGAACGAAGATCGACTTCGACAACCTGACCCTCGACGGTTTCTATGTTTACGGCCCTGCAACCGGAAGCGCTGACAAGGTGCTTTCAGTCAACGCAATGTCAGCCGGCTTCAACGAAGTCACCAAGGCTGTCCGCACCGGTATGTATGAAAAATACATCTACCTTGAGGGCGGAAAGGAGTTCTCTCTCATCGAGAACCAGGCCGGCGTGAAGACTTTCTACGGCGCCAACCTTACCGAGGTCAACTACGGCTACGGCACAGAAGAAAACCCGGGCAAGAACTTCGACAACAACCCGAATATGATGATTCTCCAGGGCGAACTCATCATCGGAGAGGACGCTCCTGCACTCAAAGTTGCCGAGAGCGGTCTCTACCACATCGTTCTTGACAACAACGCCGAGAAGGACCTCAAGAATGCCCAGATCATCATCCACAAGGCAGACTTCGGCATCCGCGGCGGCTGCAACGGCTGGGGCTTCACAAAGGGCGAGGCTGTCCGTGACGCAGCTACAGGAGTCATCACCTACTCTTGGAAAGACCTTGATTTCGCTGCCAACGGAACATTCAAATTCGCTTCCTGCGAGGGCTGGAAAATCAATCTCGACGAGGACGGCGTAGTTAAGGCGGAGGTTTCCCTCGCCCAGACCGACGGCAAGCTCTCCATCAACGGAAGCGACATCGTCATCGGTGAAAAGGCCGGTCTTTACGACGTCACCCTCACCTACACTCCTAAAAACGGCGGTCTTGCCGACTCTTTCACCTGGAGCGCAACTCTCACCAAGGAGTCTGAACTTCCTACCACCTGCTACATCATCGGTGCCGAGTTCGGCAGCTGGACATTCGGCGCGGACGGCATAGTTTCAATGGTTGCCACCAACAGCGAACCGGGCGTATTCTGGGCCATCCGTTACATTTCCGACGCAACCAAGGGCTTCAAGTTCTCCAAGACTAACATTGCCGGCAACTGGGACTCAGCATTCGGAAAGCTCACGACCAATGTGGGATTCACCAATGACGGTGATGGAAACGCTGTCGTTTCCGAGGCCGGAATCTATATGATGGAAGTTGACTTCAAGAACAATGTCGTCAACATCCACAAGGCTGAAGTGTTCGGAATCGGTGATGCTTTTGACGGCTCTTGGAATGAGGGCGAAAATCCGTTCACTGTTGCTGAAGGGAAACTTCGTATCAAAACTAAATCTGCTGGAGACCTTCGTATGTATGTGAAATCCGCCATTAACACCACATCGGGAGAATGGTGGCACCGCGAGTTCAAACTCGTCGACGGCAAGATTGTTTACCGCGCTGACGGCGGCGAGATCGCAGCCAAATGTGACGTCGGTGCCAAATGGTATATCACGCTTGACTTTAATACCGAAACAGGTTCTGTTATTGAACCGGCTTAATCGGCGGCGGTCTTAACACCTCAAGCTTAGTTTATTGACCGGCGGTTCCTGACCGAGCCGTCGGTTGCCAATATAAGAGACAGTGCTCCGATGCTGCCGGATGACCGGACACCGGAACCGCTCTCGAAATACTCTGAGGAATGAAAAAACGCATCCTTTTCTGCGCGGCGGCTTTCGCCCTGCTCCTCTCGTGCAGCACACCCGAGAATCCTTCCGGAGATACCCCGGGGGGCTCATCCGCTGACCTTACGAGCCTTCCGCTCGGCCTTTCCGCCATCCCCGAGACCCCATCGGCCGACGCCTCGTGCACACTCTACTACCGCGCCGGCGGCTCCGCCTACCCGTTCGTCGGCTACACCGCCCCGCTCTACGCCCACATCGGCCTTGTTGAGTTCGAGTGGAAGTATGTCCAGGCGCAGTGGAACGAGAACATAGACAAATGCAAGTGGCAGAAGGTCCCGGACGTGGATAACCTCTGGGCTCTTCCCATTGAGCCTACGGTCCGCGAATGGTTCGGGGCGGGGGAGAACGAGGCCATCTCCAAAATCGGCGTTGTCGTGCGAAATTCCGACGGCAGCAGGCAGACTCAGGACCTCTTTGTGAGCGTCACGGACACCCACAAGGGCTTCACTCCGTCCGCTGTAGTCAATAAATCCTTCCCTTCCGGCTCCCTTGACGGCATAAATTACACAGGCCCCGCTGAAGTCACGCTCGTTCTTCGTGAAAAGGACTCCGAGGGGAAACACTACGCCCACTGCTGCGTAGTGGGGGATTTCAACTCCTGGACTCTCTCCGATGGCTGCGAAATGTTCCGCGACGAGGCGGCGGGCTGCTGGTGGATAACGCTCACGGGCCTCACCCCGGGGAAGGAATACCGCTTCCAGTACCATCTGATTGACTCCGCAGGGGATGCCGTCAGGGTTGCCGACCCCTATTCCGAGATAATCTACTCGGGCGACGACTCCTACATCTCTTCCTCCACCTACCCTTCTCTTCCTGCCTATCCTTCAGGCACTTCTGGACTTGTCTCCGCATTTCAGACTTCCAGGACCGAGTACTCGTGGAACGCCGGGGACTTCAGCGTCAGCGACCCCGACAACCTTATAATCTACGAGCTGCACCTTAGGGACTTCAGCTCCTCCAGGGACCTTTCCGGAGCGGAGGCGCGCCTTGACTACATCCAGGGTCTCGGGGTGAACGCCATTGAGCTCCTCCCGGTGCAGGAGTTTGACGGCAACGACAGCTGGGGCTACAGCCCTTGCGCCTATTTCGCCCTCGACAAGGCCTACGGCACCCCTGACCACTACAAGGCTTTCATCGACGAATGTCACCGGAGGGGAATTGCCGTTCTTTTCGATGTGGTTTACAACCACGCCACAGGA
>CAYNDY010000199.1:0-3238 GCA_964396105.1 uncultured Muribaculaceae bacterium | reverse complement strand
CCGCCTCCGAACACGCCGCCGGTCCCGCCGCCGATAATCCCCCCTCCTCCGCCGCTGCGCGGTTTGCGTGGAATGATTTCATCCACATAGTTCAGATGTCCGCACTTGCGGCAGGCAAAAGTATATCGGTATGTGCCCTCTGAGCGCGTCGTGGCGGCTTTAATGGTCTCGCTGCTCTTGTATTTCATCTTTCCGGTCTCGCCGCAGCAGCTGCAGGTAATGCGTTTCCCAAGGCGCAGGCGTTTGCTCCACCGGATTGCATCCACCATCACAAAAAGGCCGAAAATGAATATCGCGAGGCAGCCGAAAAAGGTTCCCATATCATCTTCCTCCTCCTCTACCTCCGCAGGAACATTTCCCCGAAGGATGTCGCACACGGCCTCAACCCCCGCTATGAGCCCCGGGGCATAGTCCCCTTCAGTCATCAGCGGCACCATAACATTGCTCTGAATCCTCTTGCAATATGCGTCCGGCAGGTCCCCCTCAAGCCCGTAGCCCGTAACCATCGAAATCTCGCGGTGGCCGTCGGCGGTCGCAAGCAGCACCAGAAGCCCCCGTTCGCTCTTCTTTCCTCCGATTTTCCAGGTGTTGTAAAGCTCCACTCCGAATTCGTGCAGGGTGGAATATTTCCCGGTGTCGAAAAGTGGGAGAGTCACCACTGCAATCTCCGTCGCGAGAGAGTCCTTCGCATAGCGGCAGAGGGCGTTGAGGCTGTCTTTCTGCGCTGCGTTCACCACTCCCGAAAGGTCCGTTACATAGCTCCACGAGAGGATTTCCGTCTGTGGAATGTCCCCGACGCTGTAGGCCTTGTCGGGAGTCTGCGCCCCGGCTCCGAATGAAAGGGCTGCGCAAAGAGTCAGAACGGCCACGAGAGTTTTTCTTATATTCATAAATTCTCCAAAAATTTGCATAACCTCGCAAAGATAAAGAAAATGCTTGGAGCAACGAAAAAAATGGGTAACTTTGCCTTTGGAAAAAAAGAAAGTGTAGATATAAGTCCCTTTCGGGTAATCAGTTATGCAGGCAGAGCGTAAACTGAGGCGGAAGGGCGCTTAATGTTGTTTTAAAGAAAATATTATGCAGTTTTTATCAATGGCCTCTGTCGCAGAGTCTGCAACCGGGGTCGTGGCCGAAGCAGCGCAGTCTGCCCCTTATTCAATCCCTGCCTGGGCGATGATTCCGTTCGCCCTGATGCTTCTGATGATTGCGGTCGGCCCGCTTTTCGTCAGCAAGTGGTGGGATAAAAATTCCCACAAACTCTTTGTCTCCCTCATTCTGGGCGTTCCGGTGGCCGTTTTCCTGATTCGTCACGGTCTCGCCTCCGAACTTGAACACCAGATTCTCTACGATTATGTGCCGTTCGTGGTGCTTCTCCTCGCGCTGTATGTCGTGACCGGCGGCATCCATCTTTCCGGTGGCATACGCCCTACGGCGGAAGTGAACACGGCATTTCTCGGAATCGGCTTTGTGAGCGCCTCCCTGATGGGAACCACCGGCGCGGCGATGCTCCTTATCCGTCCGCTCCTGAGCATTAACGCCAAAAGGAAATACCGCGTGCACACGATGCTCTTTTTCATCGCCCTCATCGCGAACTGCGGAGGTCTGCTTTCCCCGCTCGGAGACCCGCCTCTTTTTATGCTCTACCTTCGCGGCGCATCATTCACCTGGTTCCTGAAAATGCTGCCTGAGTGGCTCTTCACAGGCGGAATACTCCTGTTGCTGTACTATCTTGTGGACAAGTTCTACTACTCCAAGAAGGAAAATCCTCTCGTTATGGCAGAGCCTGCCGATGAGGGTCCGATCCGCTTCATCGGAAAGAGGAATTTCTGGTATCTTGCCGGCATCATCCTTTCCGTTGCGTTCATCAACTCCAGCTTCATCCCTCAGATGGGTGCCGAGGACGCTCCGATTTGGGTCAAATTCCTCAGGGAAATAGTCCTTCTCTCCCTTATGGGATTGTCGCTCTACACCACCCGTCACGATGTCCGCTACGGTCTGAACGGCTACACCTGGGCGCCTATCCTCGAAGTGGCTGTGCTCTTCCTCGGAATTTTCACCACTATGACCCCGGCGCTTCTGTATATGCAGGAAAATGCGGCGAACCTCGGATTCACCGAAGTCTGGCAGTTCTATTTCGCAACGGGCGCGCTGAGCTCCTTCCTTGACAACACTCCTACGGCAGTGGCGTTCTACAGCCTTGCAAGCGGACTTCCTGAGTCTGTGGCAGCAGCCGGCGCAGGTGTCGTGGACGGAATCCTGAACGGGACTATGTTCGAGGCCGGCATCCCGGAGGTGCTTCTGAAGGCGATTTCAATCGGTTCAGTTTTCTTCGGGTCAATGACCTACATCGGCAACGGTCCGAACTTTATGGTGAAGTCCATCGCGGAGAGCCAGGGAATCAAGATGCCGTCATTCTTCGGATATATGGCAAAATTCTCCCTCGTCATCCTTCTCCCGATCTACGTTCTTCTCTACTTCATATTCCTGTAGCACAGGGCTTTAGATATGCTGCTGGAGAATAGCCCCTTATAAGAAACCCCCTCACGATGCCGAAGTACGGACTCATAGGTTACCCGATTGCGCACTCGCTCAGCCCCAGGCTGTTCGGGGCGGCATACGGCGGCCACTTCCGTTACGACCTTCTGGAATACGAGAGTTTCGACGAGGCGTTCCGGCTGTTTATGAAGTCGTATGACGCGGTGAATGTCACGGCTCCGTTCAAGGAGCAGGCTTTCGAGCGTGCGAGAATTCGCAGCCGTGAGTGCGAGCTTATCGGCGCGGCGAACATCCTCGTGAAAACTCCCCGCGGGCTGAGCTGTTTCAATTCGGACTGCTCGGCGGTGAAGGTGCTGCTTGAAAGTGCTCGAAGGAAGGCTTCCGGGCTTTCTCTCGAGGTTGAGGCCTCGGATATGCAGAGTAAAAAGGCGGCAAGGGTTCTCGTAGTGGGCTGCGGAGGCGCAGGCAAGGCGGCAATCGTTGCGGCGGCGCTGATGGGAATGGAGGTGACGGTTATGAACCGCAACATTTCCCGCGCGCTCGGCTTTGTGCAGGCTTTAAGAGAGAGGCTTTCAGCCGGAGGCCGAGGCCCGGCAGGTAGCCTTGCAGGCGGCTCATCAGGCGGTTCCGCAGGTTCAGTTAAAGTCCTCCCGATTGAGAATTTCCAGTCGGCAGTCCAGGAGAACGACATCCTGATTTACACCGCCCCGGCGCCCCTTGACTGTTTCCCGTTCAAAGAGCG
>CAYNDY010000198.1:0-3261 GCA_964396105.1 uncultured Muribaculaceae bacterium | reverse complement strand
GTGGAGACAAACTCCCTCAGGGCTGCGGTGTCCGCCGCATTGTCCCAGTTTCGGCCGCTCTTGCTGCCGCGTCCCTCCGGGGTAGCGAAGAACTTGTCGTCAAAGCCGATTTCCACTGTACCGAGATTCCTGATGGATGTGCGGGTTACGGAAAGGCTGTTTTCTGTGGTCTGACGGCCGATCGAAGTGCCGTCCGCGTCATAAAGCGTCACGCTGAAGCCTGCAAGAGTTGCGGGAAGGACTGCGATGTAGTAGGTGCCCTCGCCGCTGACATTGAGAGTGACGGTGGAAACGCCTTCGGTGACTGAAATGGACGGAACGCCTTTAGTGAAAGTCACTTCAGCCTTTCCCGCCACAAGAGCCTCTCCGGCATCGAGAACGACCTTGCGAACCGAAGAGTCTTCAATCTTCACTTGAAGCAGACCGCAGATGTTCTTGAATGCGAGAGTGGATGAGCCCTCTGACCATTCGGAGGCGGAAATGTTCGCCTTTTCAAATGAGCCGTCCTGCTCTGAAGGGACAGTCAAGGTAAGTTTTGAGGATTCAACAGCCGCGGTGAGCGACGACGGATAGACTCCGTAGAGAATGCGACTCCCGGAGAACGAGTCGTCGGAAAATGCCGCAGGAAGATTTGCGATGATCTTTGCCGCACCGGTTTCGGAACTGATGGAAGAGATGGCGTCGGACTCGGCGCTATTGCTCTCGCCGTTCACATCCCAGGCGAAAAGCACCTTGTCGCCCTCCGTCCAGGAGACGTTTTTGAGGCTCTCGTCAATTGAGGTTTTTGTGAGGATGCCGGCGGTAAACTCCACCTTCACAAGGTTTTCAGGAGTCTTTTTCGTTGACACAAGGTCGGTGACAGGTTCTTTGGCGCAGGAGAAAGCAACTGAGAGCGAAAGCGCCAAGAATGATAAGGTCTTTAGATACTTTTTCATACTCAGCTATTTTTTCCAGTTAAACTCTTCCTCGTCAGCCTCGTAATCTTCGAGGGTGGCGTTGATGCTTGTGGCGAAAGAGTCGCCGATGAGGATGGAGTTAATCTCCATCCGGGGAGAAACGTATTCTACCCCACCCCGCAGGGAAATGTTCAATTTATTCATAGTTAATTGATTATGGGTTTGTTATTATTCTATTTTTGTGACTTTGTATGGTTGAGAAAGCGCGGCACGGGCGGCCTTGAGCGCCAGAGGAGCGTTCGCGTCCGTGACCGGAGTGGAGTAGCCGGAAGTGCTCGTGCTGGAGAAACTGTACCGATAGGTGTTGTTGTCCAGAAGGATGTTGTCGAATGAAGGGGAAATCAGCTTCTCGAAAAGCATACAGGCCGCTCCGTAGCGTCCGATGCCATAGTCCATATGGTAGCCGTCGCGGCTAAGGCCCATCGAGTTCTGAAGGGAGCTGCCCCTCATATTCTGGAGATAGGTTCCCGTCGCTATCACATCCTTAAACTGGGGCATAGCGGCCATCAGCTTCTGAGTGGCCGCGCAAACGACCTCCCACATTCCTTCGGTCGTCGTGAAGTAGTTCTGATACATTGTCCTTTCGGGCGTAGGTAGTATGGAGAAATCCCAGAACGCCTGAGACATAATAAAATAGAAGTCAGGAGTCTTCTCGGGACAGTCGGCCTTGACCTTGGAGATGAGCCCCTCAAGGTCGGACTTTCTGTCGTCGGTCCAGTTCCACGCCACTTCCTTGCCGCTGTATTCCTGGATGGTCACAATGTCCCAGTCGTCGCTCGCGGCAACAGAATGAAGGCTCTTTCCTGTGGTTTCAACCCAGGTCGTGGAGCCGTTCTCAGCCGTGTAGCAGCGATAGTCGGTCTTTGTGGAGTAGTAGTCGTTGTAAACATCCACAGTCCTTCCGCCGTAGTACATGTGGCAGAGCTTGAATTCCTTGATTCCCGCAGCGGCGAGAAGTCCCGGGAGATGTTCCACCGCGTCCTTTGTGAAGCTGTTGCCGATGAAGAAAATCTTGAGCTTCGGCTCCACGCCCTTGAGGATGCGGACGAGATAGTTGATGCCGGAAAGGGAGGCTTCGGAGCCGGTTTTCTGCATTCCGAGATATTTTGCGACTTCAGCTTCAGGGTAGTTGTCCGCAGCGGCATCGCCTACGCCGTACGCTCCTACAGAGCCGTCGGCTATGCAGTCGGTCCAGACTGTTTCCGCCTCGGCGTTTGCCCAGAAAACTCCGCGAAGAGAGTTGTCAGTGCGGATGGCCGAGTAGTTGGCGCAGCGGGTGAAAGTGCCGTCTCCAGGAAGGCACACACCTCCCGCCGCGAGAGAGGAAGTTGTGGAAGTCACATCGCCCCAGTTCCGGCAATCCGTGAAGGTGCAGTTCTCAGAGCACTCGGCAGCAATGCCTCCGATGCAACTGCCACTTTGAGCGCAGCTTCCAAGAAGCGAGGCCTTGTTGAAACAGTTGTTGAAAGCGGTGCCACGGGCCACGGCGCAGATGCCTGCGGTAGAGGACAGCGAAGACTCCACAGCGCCTTCGTTGATGCAGTCGGAGATGGTTGCACTTGAGGCTTCTGAAGCGAAGCTTGCTCCCACGATCGGAGCGACATAGAACGAGCAGCCGCTCAGTTCGCCATCGGAGGAGATTTTGCCGCTGCAGGAGATGTTGCTGAGCTCAGCTTCGCCCCCGCGGCTCAGAAGGCAGCCCACAAGGCCTGCATAGTGAGTCGCCCCGGAAGGCGCGCCGGCACTGCGAATGCGAAGCGGCGCAGCGCTCGTAACATTCCTTACCGCCGCATCGCAGACAACTCCCGCGAGGAGCCCCTCTGCGCAAAGCTCCGAGGAGGATTTCGCGGTGAGAGAGCAGCTGCTTTCAAAACCGAGGTCCTCCACTGTGGCGCCTGGGCCGAGGATGCCGAAAAGGCCGAAAACCGCGCCCTTTTCAGAGGATTTGGAAACGGGTTTAAAGTAGCGGATGCGGTGTCCCTGACCGTGGAAACGGCCCTGGAACATCGGCCCGGAGACCTCGGGAGTGCCGCTTACAAGGGATATTCCCCCGTTTCCGGCCGGAGTCCAGTCAGAGATGGAACTAAGGTCCACATCCCGTTCGAGGTAGATGTCCTCTTTTTCTGTACCGTCCTGATTGTTCACCGCCTCGGCGAAAGCGAGAAAGTCAGCCGCGGTGCTGAGCCGGGTCTTGTTCGGAGCGGGAGTAACCTCTTCCGGGGTCTCGGGATCAACAACGCCTTGCGGCGGGAACGCACTGTTCCCACCGCAAGAGGAGAAAATTACCACTGCTGCGAGGTATGCC
>CAYNDY010000197.1:0-3264 GCA_964396105.1 uncultured Muribaculaceae bacterium | reverse complement strand
ACCACATTCCCTCGGGGAAACCGCATAATGAAAGAGCGAAAACCAAAACTGTCCTTCTGGCAAATCTGGAACCTTAGCTTCGGCTATATGGGCGTCCAGATCGGATATTCCCTCCAGAACTCCAACACCTCCACCATACTTCAGTCTTTCGGGGCTGATCTCGGAACCCTGAGCTATTTCTGGCTTGCCGCGCCGCTTGCCGGACTCATCGTGCAGCCCATCGTCGGAATGTTCTCCGACAAGACCTGGACCCGTCTGGGAAGAAGAATCCCGTTCATCCTCGCCGGAGCGTTGATTTCCACCCTCACGCTCGTTCTGATGCCGAACTGCCCGAAGCTTCTTGCCTTTGCGCCGCTTGTGATGGGAGCGCTCATCTTCCTTTTTATGGACCTCTCGTTCAATGTAACTATGCAGCCTTTCCGGGCCCTCGTTACGGATATGCTCCCCGACAGCCAGAAGACCGAAGGCTTTGTGATCCAGACACTTCTGATTAACCTCGGAGCCGTTGTGGGCGCCCTTCTCCCTCTGGTGATGACCTGGTGCGGAGCGAGCGACGAGGCTGCCCCGGGACACGTCTCCAACCACATTGCATATTCCTATTATATAGGAGGAGCCATTCTCCTTCTTTCGGTGCTCGTCACTTCATTCAAGGTCAAGGAATATCCTCCGGAGGAGTTCGCGCGCTACAACGCCCCTGAAACCGCCTCTGACGACGAAACTGCCGCCCCCGCCCTCGCAGCCCACGACGCAACCGCAGATGCCCCTGCAACCTCCTCAGAATCAAAGAGTTTCCTCCAGCTGCTAAGGAGCACCCCGCGTGTGATGCTCCAGCTCGGAGTGACCCAGTTCTTCTCCTGGGCCGCCCTCTTCCTTATGTGGAACTACCTTAAACCCGCCATTACGGGCGTAGTCACCGACCCTTCCGGCGCGGTCCTTTCCGAGGGCGCCACCGCAACCTGGGTCGGAGTTCTCAACGCGGTCTATCCCGTCCCCGCCTGCATTATGGCCATATTTATGACCCAGATAGCCAAGAAACTTGGCAACCGCACCCTCTACGCGATTACCCTCGCTTTCGGAGCGCTCGGCTTTCTCGGCCTCACCCTCATCCATAACCAGTACCTAATGATGCTTCCGATGGTGGGAATCGGCATCGCCTGGGCAGGAATCCTCGCAATGCCGTATTCAATCCTCTCACGGGCCATCCCCGCAAGCGCAGCAGGAGCCTATATGGGCATATTCAACTTCACAATCGTCATCCCTCAGATCTGTATGGGACTTCTCGGCGGAGTCATCGTCAAATATGTTTTCGGCGGCAACGCCGTCGCAATGCTCGCCCTCGCGGGAGCTCTTATGCTCTGCGCCGCAGTGAGCGTGGCTTTCGTTCAGGAAAAACCTTCCTGCAGCGAGTAGCCCTCAATAAATCCCTCATAAACCCGAAAAGAAACTAATAACTACACCAATATGAAACGAATACTGACAATTTTGGCAGCCCTTTCGCTCTCCCTTTCCCTCTTCGCCCAGAACGGGGTTGAGATTAGGGGAACGGTCGTGGACGCGCTCGGCCCCGTTGTCGGCGCCACCGTCATCGAACAGGGCACTTCCAACGGCGTTTCAACCGGCATCGACGGAGAATACACCCTCAAAGTCGCTTCCACCGAGGCGCTTGTGGAGTTCAGCTGCATAGGCTACGCCACCCAGGTTTTCCCGGCCTCCGCTGTCCCTGCGACGGTCACCCTCAAGGAAGACGCAGTTTTCCTTGACGAAGCTGTCGCAATCGGTTACGGCTCCCAGAAAAAGAAGGAAGTGACCGGAGCGGTTTCCTCCATCAAGGCCGAGGATTTCAACGCCGGAGTAAAGAGCAGCCCTATGGGACTTCTTCAGGGCAAGGTTGCCGGACTCAACATCATCCGCACAACCTCCGACCCTACCAGCACCGGCTACAGCGTGCAGATCCGTGGATTCTCCACGCTCGACAAGGGTGCGGGCACATCTCCTCTCTACATCGTTGACGGCGTGCCGGTCAGCAACATCGACAACATCTCTCCTGACGAAATCGCCTCTATGGATGTCCTCAAGGACGGTTCCGCTGCGGCAATCTACGGAACGAGGGGAACCAACGGAGTGATTATAATCACCACCAAACGCGGCGGCAACTTCACCGAGACCCCGACGACCCAGGTGGACTACTCCGGCTACGCTTCGGTTTCGATGCGCAATTCCTCCACGGGAATGGCCACTCCGGATGAGTTCATCAACATCGCCGAGACCACCGGCGGAGTCATCACCCCGCTCATCTACCGCGACGAGAACGGAGAACCTTACCGCACCGACTGGATGAGTGAAATCACCCGCAAGGCCGCCTTCACCCAGAACCACAATCTCGCAATCACCGGTTCCTCAAGCAAGTTCAACTACCGCGCTTCCCTCAACTGGAAAGACGCCGAGGGTATCGCCCGCAACAATGAAAGGAACGAGGTCATAGCGAAAATCGCCGCCTCCCAGAAGGCACTCAAGGGCTGGCTCGACCTCAACTACGACCTCTCCTATATGCACTACCGCAACGACTACTTCTGCGGAGACTTCAAGCAGGCCGCCATCCTCAACCCGACTATGCCTATCTACGACTCCAGCACCGTCTCGGGCTACTACAACCCTCAGGGCACGGGCCAGAGCAACCCGGTGGAGAATATGAACCAGAAGGAATCCTACCAGACCGGCAACTACTTCAGAGGCTCCGTGAAGGCCACTCTCAATATTCTTCCCGTCGAGGGCCTGAAGGTCAACGCCTTCGCCGCAATCGAGGAGGGCGACAACGCCTCCTACTGGTCCAACAAGCAGATCACGACCGATGTAGAGGGCTCGGGCAAGGCCGGCCGCTCAACCTCCCGCAGCTTCAACAAGCTCTTCGAGGCCACGGTTGACTACGCCCACAGCTTCGGCCGCCACAACATCTCCGCCGTCGCCGGATTCTCCTACCAGAACTTCCTCAACGACGAGATGTCCGTGGAGAACAAGGGCTTCCCTACAGAGAGTATGAAATACTACCAGATCGGCAACGGAGACGCCGAGAAGACCTATCTCAAGGCCTCTTCTTCGCGCAACTCCAACACTCTCGCCGCCTTCTTCGCGAGGGCCAACTACAACTACGCCGAGAAATATCTCCTCTCCGCTTCAATCCGCCGCGAGGGTTCCTCCCGCTTCGGAGCCAACAACAAGTGGGGCTGGTTCCCGGCAGTGAGCCTGGGATGGAGAATCACCGGCGAG
>CAYNDY010000196.1:0-3275 GCA_964396105.1 uncultured Muribaculaceae bacterium | reverse complement strand
CTAGTAATATCTATTAATGGCTCAAGTCTCACACGAGTCTTACTTACTATAGTTTGGCTGTGTGAGACTTAAGTCGCTAAAAGAATAGAGATATGAAAACGAGAATTATCATTTTATTATCCATGGTTATATTTGTGGGCGTTTCTTGCAATAAAGAAGAACCACAAGAAATTAAAGAGTTTCCAGAAACACTAAACGGAACTACTTGGCGCGGCTATGAGACTAATTACGAAGAACACACAACTATAAAATTCGAAGATGTAGTGGGCACTTATGACGCTTTGGGCGACAGCACGATTGTTTATGTGTTTATGTATTATGACGACAGATATTTTACGCGTTATGAAGGCAAATACTTTTATCCCGGAATGCGCCTTTATACTGAATCAACAGTGATAAACGGAAAACTTTGTAATTACAAACATGTTAGCTTTAAAGGCGAGGTGCTTAATGAGGACGGTGGCTATCGAATAGTCTTTAATGATAGAATTGGCTCAGACACATGGAAATACTGGAAGGTAAGTCTTCTTTACTTGGAAATTTAAGTTTAACTTGCTTGTAACGATAGGGCTTTTTGCTGAAAGATGCAGAGAGCCTTTCTTTTTTTGAAGAAAATTCTCGAAACCGTGCGAAAAGTCGAAAAAATATTGACTTTCCGCATGGTTTCTCTTTGGGATCGCCGCTGTAAGTCGATTTTTTCGTGCAAAAGGCTTCGATATGGGTCGGAATGTCACTTTTTTGAGGCGATTCCGACCACTATCGATTACCGTTGTTTCCTTCGATTATGTTGCGGGCGAGGGTGTTGGCGCAGACGAAGTCTTTGAGGGGCTGGCAGTCGGTGCCGAGGATGGTGTGGCGGTCGCCCTGCCAGAGAATGCTGCCTTTGTAGAGGAAGGCTATCTTGTCTCCGATTTCGAGGATGGAATTCATATCGTGGGTGTTCATCACCGTGGTCATATTGAATTCCTTCGTCAGGTCGCTGATTAGGCGGTCAATCAGGATGGACGTGTAGGGGTCGAGGCCCGAGTTCGGCTCGTCGCAGAAGAGATAGGAGGGGTTCAGCGCTATGGCCCTTGCTATGCCGACCCTTTTCTGCATTCCGCCGCTGAGCTCGTTGGGATATTTGTCGTCCGAGCCCACTACATTCACCTTTTCAAGGCAAAACTGCGCCCTTTCGCGCTTTTGGGCAGGGGTCCAGTCGGTGAAAAACTCCATCGGGAACATCACATTCTCGATTACCGTGGCGAAGTCGAAAAGTGCGCTCCCCTGGAACAGAATGCCGATTTTCTGGTGAAGGGCCTTCTTCTGCTCATAGTTCATCGCAGAGAGAGACTCGCCGCTGTAGAGGATGTCTCCGCTGTCTGGCTGCATCAGACCGATGAGATTTTTCAGCAGCACGGTTTTCCCCGAACCGCTCGCCCCGATAATCATATTGCACTGGCCCGGGGCGTACTCGACATTGATGTCACTGAGGACCTGGACTCCGTCAAAACCTTTATATAGATGTTCTACCTTTATCATAATTTAGAGCGTAACTTGTTGTGTATTTGTGGCATAGACCCTAAAGGCTAATAAAGCATCAGCTGGGTGACTATGAGGTCGAACATAAGGATGAGGATGCTGGAAATCACGATGCTTCGGGTGCTGGATCGTCCCACTCCGAGCGAGCCTCCCTTCGCGTAGTAGCCGTTGAAGGCGGCGACCGAGGAGATTATGAAGCAGAAAAGCGCCATCTTGAAGCAGCTGTAGAAAATGTAAAATCCATTGTAACAATACCTTATGCCGGTAATATAGGACGGGGCGGGGATTATCCCTGTGACAGCCACAACAATCCATCCTCCCACAAGTCCGAGCGCAAGGCTCATCATCATCAGGAAAGGGCTGAGAAGGGTCGAAGCGACGAGCTTCGGGAGCACGAGGAAGCCTGCGGAGTTCACTCCCATCATATCCATAGCGTCAATCTGCTCCGTAATTCTCATACTTCCGAGCTCGGAGGATATGTTCGAGCCCATTTTGCCGGCGAGGATTAGAGCCACCATAGTGGAGCAGAACTCCAGAATGAGGCTTTCCCTGACCATATAGCCCACATACATCTTGTCGATGAACGGGTTTTCGAGGTTGGACGCCGTCTGGATGGCGAGCACGCCGCCGATGAACACGGAAATCACCCCCACAATCACAATGGAGGAGAGTATGAGTTTGTCCGCTTCGAGCACGAACTGCCTCCAGAAGAGTCTCCATTTCTCGGGTTTACGGAAAACCTGCCTGAGGAAGAGGTAGTAGCGGCCGACAGATTCGAAGAATGTCTTTATCATATTTTCGGGTTTGGGGACTGGCGCCTGCGGACTTCGCCCTCATTTCGCCAATTTTATCGCAAAATTACCACTTTTTTCTTTTTTTTTAATCTTTTTCCTATGGCTACAACCACATTTGCCCCCGGGCGCTCAGGAGGCGCATTGCCGCGCCACGCTCCCTGATGAAATCCTCCCAACCGACAGATCCCGGACTTGTTAAACTTTACGATATGCTAATCAACATTCACAGTGCAAAATGTATCGGCGTGCAGGCGGTGCACGTCACGGTGGAGGTGGACATCTCCCCCGGCATCGGCATCCATCTCGTGGGTCTTGCGGACGCGGCGGTGAAGGAGAGCCTTCTCCGCACGGTCACGGCGCTCCAGTCGCTGGGCTTCAGGGTCCCGGGCAAAAGGATTGTCATCAACCTCGCCCCCGCGGACATCCACAAAAACGGCAGCGGATATGATGTGCCCATTGCCCTCGGCATCATAGCCGCCTCCGGCCAGAGGGATCTTCGCGACATCGAGGACTACATCATTATGGGCGAACTCGGGCTTGACGGCACCGTGAGGCCGGTCCCAGGGGCGCTTCCGGTCGCGGGAATGTGCGAGGAGGAGGGCCGCAGGGGCTGCATAATCCCGCTTGAATCGGCCCAGGACACGGCGGACTGCTACCCGGATTCGGTCTATGGGGTGAAGGACCTTCTGGAGGTCATCGAAATCCTTGAGGCGAAGACCGATGTGAGCGGCTACCTTATCCGTAACCGCCGGAGCGAAACCAGCCCGGAAGAGCCCCCGGCGGGGGCTGAGGCGATGGATTTTTCGCAGATAGTGGGGCAGGAGGGAGCGAAAAGGGGGATGGAAATTGCCGCCGCCGGGGCCCACAATATAATTATGGTGGGGCCCCCTGGCTCAGGTAAGTCCTCGCTTGCGAAGGCTCTCGCCGCCATTCTGCCGCCTATGTCCAAGGAGGAGTCCA
>CAYNDY010000195.1:0-3330 GCA_964396105.1 uncultured Muribaculaceae bacterium | reverse complement strand
AGGGCCGTATAGAAGACCTGTTTCTGCTCCGGAGTGCCGCCCTCTACCCTGACAGCGGAAAGATCTGCGTTCCACCTCCGGAGGGCCTCGGAGCAGACAGAGTCAAAGTCCAAGGCAGGCTGCTCCGCTTCAAGGTTCATCCGGGCATTTTCGCAGCTGACGAATGAAACTCCCATCTGCACAAGGATCTGCTCCCCCGCAGGGAGGCCGTCGAAACGGAACCAGTAACCGATGTCGTCCCCCGCGACCTCACGGGCGTAGCGGGTGTAGAGCTTGTATTTGCCCTGATCAGAGTCCCAGGCGGCCTCGGCGGTCATCGGGCGCTGCTTTTTCCAGTAGCCGCAGCGCGACGGAGCCTTGCTTACCCTCAGGACGAAATAGACCGGGAACACAGCCTGGGAGTTGTAGCAGAACGTGCCCAGGAGCTTGCAACCCTCGATTTCGGTGTCGCTTACCTTGCGCACCATTGCCCCGGACTCGTTCGTGAGCCCTTCGCCGAGATTAAGAAGAATGTTGCCCTCCCCTCCCCGGGTGAAAGTGTATCTTTCGATGCTTGTGCGCGGGGTTACAGTCGCCTCCGCAAGGATGTCGTATTTGCTTAAAACTAGAGAATGATAGCCCGGAGAGGCAATCTCGGAGGTGTATTCCGAGCCGTAGTCACGATAATCCACCCTCAGTTCCCCGGAAGTCGCCATAGTGAGCAGCGACCCGAGGTCCGGGCAGCCCACCCCGCTGAGATTCACGTGGGAGAACCCCGTAAGAAAGCGGTTTTCAAAGCAGTATGGAGTTGACCACCACCGGGAGTCCTTGTCCCAGCGGTTGGCGTCCGAACCCATAACATTGAAGGGGGAAACGCTCATCATTCCGTTCGGGCAGACAGCCCCGGGATTGGTCGTCCCGAAATTGGTTGTACCTATGAACGGATTGACATACTGCGCCGGGCTGAACTCTTCTGCGGAAGAGGAAGCCTCCTCCGGGATGCCTGGAGCCGCAGCAAAGGCCGGGGGCAAAGACAGAGGAGCCATCGCTGAGAAAGCGGCGGCAAAAAGCAGAGCCTTGAGAGAGAATTTCGCGCTCATTTGAATGGGAAAATTATATCCCCGCGCCTGCTTCCGTGAACCTCGGAGGGGGTGCGGGGAAAATAAAGCTAAAGAATGTTAGTGCGGCGGGTAAAGTCTATGATTTCAGGCACATAGCCGAAAGCAAGACCAGTCACCGAGTCGGCGCAGCCATAGTAAACCGCAAGCCTTCCGGTCTCAGAGTCGCAAAGGGCGGCGCAAGGGAAAGTAACGTTCGGAACGTCGCCTGCGCACTCATAGCTCTCGCGAGGGGAAATCAGGTAGGCCCCGCTGCGGGCAAGCACCTTCCACGGCTCTTCCCTGTCCAAAAGGGCGGAGCCGAAAGCATAGACATAGCCGTTGCAGGAATGGAGCACGCCGTGATACAGAAGCAGCCAGCCCTCGGAAGTCTCTATCGGGACAGGACCCGCACCGATTTTCATACACTGCCAGGCGCTTACTTCGAACGGAGCCGGAGCCATAACGTGACGGTGGCGTCCCCAGAACTGAAGATCCGGCGACTCGGAGTAGAATATGTCTCCGAAAGCCGTGTGTCCGGTGTCGCTCGGACGGGAAAGCATCGCATAGCGCCCGTTTATCTTGCGCGGGAACATAACCCCGTTGCGGTTGTAGGGAAGAAATGCGTTCTCCTCCTGATGGAAGGTCTCGAAATCCTCGGTCCAGGCCACTCCGATTGTAGGGCCGTGATAGCCGTTGCACCAGGTCACATAGAACCTGTCGCCGATGCGGCACACGCGGGGGTCGTAGCCATAGACCCAGGCTGCGATTTCGGGGTCGGCTCCCTCGAACCTAAGGTCCTCCTCCCTGATGTCCCACTTGAAGCCGTCCACGGAAAAACCGACGTGGAGCCTCATACGGCGATTGGTGTCGTCGCAGCGGAAGACTCCGGCGTAGTTGTACTTTCCCTTTTTGAAAGGCACGACCGCCGAATTGAAGATGGAATTGGAGGTCGAAAGTTCGTAGCGGCCGATTACAGGATTGCCGCTGTAGCGCCAGAGCGTCTCGCGGCACCCCTCGGGCCTCTCCTGCCAGGGAATGTCCGGCAGGGGCTGGGTGAATATCTTTATATCGCTTTTCATTGCACAAAAATTTAGATGATTGCAAAGTTAGCCTTATTCGCCGACAAAAGGGAACATTGTGAGACGATATGCAAGGAATCCGTAAGGATAGAGCTTTACAGGAATGTCCTTCTCGAGAACAGCAGGCTCTTCAAGAGGCATCACAGGGTCGCCCTTGTCCGGGTTCCAGTCCACCAGGTCCGCCTTCGCATTCATAACAAGCGGAGCGTTGGTCCATCTCCAGTCGAAAGGATGATTGACCTTGAGGGAGTCCACCGTGGCCCCGTCCAGACTCTCCGGAGTCAGGGCATAGCGGAACTCGGTCCAGTGCTCCTCGTTGATGTCGTAGCTCTCGCGGTTGGCCTTCTGCATCGACATCGCGAAAAGAAGCGGTCCGTAAGTCACCCAGGCGCAGCGGCCCTGCTCGACAAAGCCGTCGAGGACCATTCCTCCGTTATAGTCCACCATTATGCCCCAGGACGGAGCTTTCTTGCCCTCGAAATAAGGGAATTTCTCGCAGCCCTCCACAAGAACAGGCTTCATCGGGAAGGTGAGGGAAATTTTGTCGCCCGCCTTCCATTTGCCCTGCAAGGTCACAAAACCGTCCTTCACTGTAACCTTCTTAGCCTTGCCGTTGATGCAGACAGAAGGGTCGGTGCACCAGGAAGGAATGCGGAGATGAAGAGTCTGACCCTTCGGAACAGCGTTGAGAGTGAAGGTGAGATTGTCCCTGAACGGATATTCGGTCTCGCAGAGGATGTCGAAACGGCCGTCGCGGGTCTTGAGGTGCGCAGGGCCGTATGTGAGCCACATCAGCTCCCCTTTTCCGTTCAGCATCGCCATATTCATAATGTAGTTCGGAAGGGCGCGGTTGATGTTCGACGGACAGCAGGTCGGCCAGTGCATAGGCTTGAAATAGGAGCCGTCGTCGCGGATGCGAAGGTGGAAGCCCGGAATGCGGTTCGGAGCCTGGGTGTAGACGCACTGGGTGAAGGTGTAGTTAAGGGCTCCAGGAAGCGCGTTGAAGGCGTCAGCCTCGATTCTGTCGCCGTAGCGGGAGTCACCGGTTGCCCTCGCGAGCCAGATGTTGGACCACATAAAGTCGCTCACGTCGCAGCTTTCAGCCGCCTCGAAGGCTCCTATGCCGTGCAGGTGCTCATTGGAGGAGTTGACTCCGGATGGGAGCATAGAGT
>CAYNDY010000194.1:0-3469 GCA_964396105.1 uncultured Muribaculaceae bacterium | reverse complement strand
CACTCGCGGGTGAGGGTATCGAGCGTTGCCGCAGGAGAGCCTGCGGCGAGTTCAATGTCGTAGAAATGCCCGTCCGGCTCCGTGACTGAGAACTCCGCCACAGCGCTCTCGTGAGGCTTCAGCGAATAGGAAAGAGCCGACAAAGCGGTTATCTCCGGCGCGTGGTTGTCGCCGGTCGTTACTTCCACACGGGAAGTGAGCGCGGACTTGTTGCCGGCAAGGTCGCAGGCTAAAGCCGCCACATAGTACTTCGTGTTGAACTCCAGTCCTGTAACCACACCGGAGAGCTTGGCCCCGGCCTTGAGCCCCTCCACATAGAACATTCCGAACGGAATCTTCTTCGTCGAAGAGAAGTCGGAGGTGGAGTAGTAGAGGAAAATTGAAGTTGGAAGACCGTCATCCGGGTCCGAAGGCACCGTGACAGTGAAGTTTATGTTGTTGGAAGCCGAGCTTGCGCTGAGATCGGTCGGAGTGTTCGGAGCCTGTCCGCCGCTTCCGGCCACAGCCTTGTAGGCGTTCACGAGGCCCTTTCCGATGTAGTAGGTGCTGTTCTGCGCAGAGATGTCGGTGACATTGTCCTCAATCTTTGAGCGGAGGGCGGTGGAGGTGAATCCCGTTCCGCCGTAGCGCGCCACGACAAGGGCAGCCACACCGCTCACGTGAGGGCAGGCCATCGAAGTTCCCTGCATCTTTCCGTATTTGTTCCCCGGAAGCGTGCTCAGCACCTGATTACCCTTCTTGGCGTCTCCGCCCGGAGCAGCCACGTCGCACCACGAGCCGTAGTTCGAGTAGTAGGCCCTCCTGTAGTCCGCACCGACTGATGCCACATTGAGAATCGGGTCATAAGTGTTGCCGGAGACATTCTCGGCGTCGTTGCCGGCGGCGAATATCACGATTCCTCCCTTCATCGGACCCGTCTGGTTGCCGCCTGCGTCACAGCCTGCGTACTTGATGAAATAGTCCACCGCGCTCTGGAGGGAGGTAGGAGTGTAGTCTATGTCGGTGTAGCCCCAGCTGTTCTGGGAGATTACAGCGCCGTGATCCGCGCTCCATTTGATGGCCTCCGCGCCTGAGCCCTGGTTGTTGCCGTCGAAAATCTGGCAGGACATAATCTTCGCGCCCTTGATTTTCGCCTTGGAGTTTCCTCCCGCGACGCCGCAGACTCCCACACCGTTGTTGTTCACAGCAGCGATTGTGCCGGCGACGTGAGTGCCGTGCTCGCCCGGGTTGATGACATAAGTGTCTGAGACAAAATTATATCCGTAGATGTGTTTGCCGCTTTTCTCGGGATTGTTCCACATATTCGCCTCAAGGTCCTCGTGGGTGTAGTCCACTCCTTCGTCAACTACGCCGACAACAATGTCGTCGGTGCACTGGTAATAGGTGGAGTAGTTTCTCCAGACCGGAAAGACATTGATGTCGCATCCGCTCACGGATGAGGAAGCCGTGCCGTTGTTGTAGTAGTGCCACTGCTTCTCCAGCTCCGGGTCATTGAAAGGAGCGGAACTGCCTGAAGAAGAACTCGAGAGAGACTCCGGTTCCACATATTCCGTGACCTCATACCCCCCAACGATTTCAATCTTCGGACAGTACTCAATCTCGTCCACGCCCTCAAGGCAGAGTCCTGCGGAAGCTTTGGTCATCGAACGGGACTCGTCGTAGGTCAGCACATACCAGCGGTGCAGCCCCTCGGCGCGGGTTCTCGCCTCGAACTCTCCGGCATCCGGGAAAAGCCTTCTCATCTGAACGACGCCCTGGCAGCTGAGCGAAGGCACAGCGTCCATCCTGACAAATCCGTCCTCGGAAGTGGCCTCGGAAAGGCTCTCCGCCATTTCCTCGCTCACCCTTATATTCATCCTGTGCAAAAGAGACTCGTCTGAAAGCCCCTCGCCGAAAACCCCTGCAGAGAGGGCCTCGGAGTCCGTCCCCTTGAAAAGATCCTCCTCCTTCTGAGAGCAGCCCGCGAAAACAGCCGCCCCGAGAAGAGAAAGAAAGGCAAATGCGAATAAATTCCTACGCATATCAAAAAACACTGAAATATTCAAAAATGTGAGCCCGGGAAAAGCCCCCGGGAATTACTCCTCGCAAAGGAAATCAAGCACCTCGAGCAGGCTCTGAGGGTTCTTCCACTTGATTTTATGGCTCTTGAGGAAGGTCTTGAATGCGGCCTGGCGGTCAGCAGGGAGGGATGCGGCGACATCCTTCTTGGTGGCCTTCACCTTGTAGAGCGGAGAGACAACATAGTAGGTGCTCACAGTCGAGAGCGCCACGCCGTTATCCCTTTCGTTGAGGATGTTCATATAGTTCTGGTTCACCTGCGCGTCGGTCTGGATGGAAGTGAGTTTCATCGTCGCCGAAGATGTGGAAGAAGCGCCGTAGGCGCCGGTAGCCTCCATAGAGCCGGAGAAGTCACCGAGAATCTCCTGGGCGATGCAGCCCCGCTCATTCTTTACCACAGCCTTCATCATCCTTCCCATCACAGGCACGAAAACTTCGTCACCGATTTCCACGGCAAGGACATCGGCAAGATAGGCCTCCTTGACAATCCCCCCGTCAAGATAATGGAGAGCATCGCGGCGAAGATGGATGTTGAGTTTCCACTCTTCGGTGCGCCCGCCGACCATCACAACCTTTCCCGGGGTGAACTGGTCGTAGAGATAGGGGTAAGTCGTAGTGGGCGACTGTGCAAGCAGAGCCGCAGCGGATAAAATCAGGGCCGCAAGGGCCAGCGTGAATCTTTTCATAATTTCAGTTTTTATCTTGTAAGTCAAAAATTTCGCAGGAGACAAAGATACGAAAAATCTCCCGTGCACAAAAATAGAAAAAGGAGGCGCCCCGTCTTTGCCGGGACAGCCCCCTTAAAGAGCATATGTAAATGTTAAAATGACTTAATTCTTAGTCGCAACTGCATTTTTATATGCGTAAACGAGGCCCGTTACACTGCCGCCCGCAAGTTGCGCAACACAGAAATATCCCGGGAAGGTGATTTTTCCAGATTGATAAGAATATGCCGTGTCGCCTGCATTATTGAAATAAGTGCAATAACCGGCATTCTTATCTCCATAGAAGATGTCATATTCGTAAATCAGAAGCGTTCCTGCATCACCGTCGAACTCGCAATACAGAGCACTTTTCTCAATTCCGAGAACAGTAGTCATCATTACATTACCATACTTCTCATCATCAGATTTCTCAATAACAATCGTAGATGAAGCCGGAGTTGCGGATGTCGCCTGTGTACCTGATATAGTATAAGTTCCAAGAATATCGTCAACAGTGTAACCATAAGAGCAAAGATACCCATTCTTAACTGAGAACTCAGCATTGGTGTTGCCATAGATGTCATAAATAGACTTGGCTGCGATGGAGTAGGAAACGTAAGTACCGAATCCCGGGTCCTCATCAAGAGCCACACCTACAATTCCGTTTGCCTTGTCAACAATGCCGAGCTGCTCTCCGGTGTAGGAAA
>CAYNDY010000193.1:0-3475 GCA_964396105.1 uncultured Muribaculaceae bacterium | reverse complement strand
CAACCTCACCTCTCTTGACTTCCTTCTTGTCGATACCGCGGAGGAGAAGACCTACGTTATCACCTGCCTCACCTTCGTCAAGGATCTTGCGGAACATCTCGACACCTGTGATGACAGTCTTCTTAGGCTCTTCGCCGAGACCTACGATTTCAACCTCGTCACCTGTGTGAACAACACCTGTCTCGATACGTCCTGTTGCAACGGTACCACGGCCGGTGATTGAGAAGATGTCCTCGATAGGCATAAGGAACGGCTTCTCGTTGTCACGTGGAGGGATAGGAATGTAAGAGTCAACTGCATCCATAAGCTCCATAACTTTCTCCTCGTACTGAGGGTCGCCGTTGAGGGCGCCGAGTGCAGATCCACGGATAACCGGAGCGTTGTCGCCGTCGAAACCGTAGAATGAAAGGAGGTCACGGATTTCCATCTCAACGAGGTCAAGCATCTCAGGGTCGTCAACAAGGTCAACCTTGTTCATAAATACGACGATCTTAGGGACGTTCACCTGACGGGCGAGAAGGATGTGCTCACGGGTCTGAGGCATAGGACCGTCTGTTGCTGCAACTACGAGGATTGCGCCATCCATCTGTGCGGCACCAGTTACCATGTTCTTCACATAGTCGGCGTGGCCCGGGCAGTCTACGTGTGCGTAGTGGCGGGTTGCTGTCTGATACTCAACGTGAGCGGTGTTAATAGTAATACCACGCTCTTTCTCCTCAGGAGCATTGTCGATTGAGTCGAATGAGCGAAGCTCTGAAAGACCTTTCTTTGCGAGGACAGTCGTGATGGCTGCAGTCAAAGTGGTCTTACCGTGGTCAACATGGCCGATCGTACCGATGTTAACGTGGGGTTTGTCTCTTTTAAAGGTTTCCTTTGCCATACTTGTATGTTTTGAAAAGTTTTTATACAACAAAAATTTACTCCGTATTCACAATGTATACGAAGCAGTATACACAAAAAAATCAGAGCCGGTGGAGAGAATTGAACTCTCGACCTCTTCCTTACCAAGGAAGCGCTCTACCCCTGAGCTACACTGGCGTAGTATTGAGCGGAAGACGAGGTTCGAACCCGCGACCCTTAGCTTGGAAGGCTAATGCTCTACCAACTGAGCTACTTCCGCTTTTTACTTTTCAATAAAAAAGAGCCCTTTCAGACTCTCCTTTGTGGGAGAAGATGGATTCGAACCACCGAAGGTATAAACCAGCAGATTTACAGTCTGCCCCATTTGGCCACTCTGGTATTCTCCCATTATTTGGAGCCGATGGAGGGAGTCGAACCCACGACCCCGAGATTACAAATCACGTGCTCTAGCCAACTGAGCTACATCGGCAAAAGGCCTGTTCCCTCAAAAGGGATTGCAAAGATAGGCATAAATTCTTATTCTCCAAAACTTTTTCGCCTTTTTCACTTAAAATCTTTCCGCCTGCGGCTCTGCGGCGCTTATGGATGAGCGCCTTCCCGCGGCTATTTAAGCAATAGACTCAGTTCCCGGAGCTTTGCGGCGATTCCTTCCGCGTCGATGCCACACTCGGCCCTCTGCTCACCCTGCTTGCCCTGGGGGACGAAGCGGTCTGGGATGCCCCCGCAGACGACCCTTATGCCCGGATGATGCTCCGCGACATATTCCGCCACGGCGCCGTGAAGCCCTCCCTCCGTGCAGCCTTCCTCGAGAGTGAGGATGGCGGAGTGCCCAGCGCAGGCCTCCTCCAGAAGAGCCTCGTCGAGAGGTTTTACATACCTTATATTATATAGGGACGGAGTCCATCCGTTTTCGGCGGCGAAGCCTCGGATGGCCTCATCGGCTCTGTGAACGAGCGGTCCGGCGGCGATAACGGCTATCTTTTCGCCTTCCAAAACCTTCACTCCCCTCCCGACTTCGCACACGGAAAACTCCGAGTCTTTCCACGGAGCGTTTTCTCCGCAGCCGCGCGGGTAGCGGATAATGAACGGTCCGGTGGCCTGGAGGGAGGCCGTGTACATCATATTTCTCAGTTCCGCTTCGTCTGCAGGCACGGCCACGACGGCGAGAGGGATGCTCCTGTAGGCCGCGATGTCGAAGCAGCCGTGGTGGGTCGCCCCGTCTTCGCCCACAAGGCCCGCCCTGTCAAGACAAAGGACTACCGGAAGGCTCTGGAGAGCCACATCGTGGATAATCTGGTCGTAGGCGCGCTGGGAGAAGGAGGAGTAGATGTTGCAGAAGGGGCGCAGTCCTCCGGCGGCGAGAGCTGCGGAGAAGGTCACCGCGTGCTCCTCGGCTATTCCCACGTCGAAGAAGCGGTCAGGAAAGTCCTTTGCAAAAGTCCCCATTCCGCAGCCCGAAGCCATTGCAGGGGTGACCCCGACGATTTTCGGATTCTCCTTCGCAAGGTCGCAAAGGGTCTGCCCGAAGACGTCCTGATAGCGGCTCGCTCCGCCTTTTGAGGAGAGCCTTTCGCCGGTCTCGGGGTCGAAGGTGCCGGGGGCGTGCCAGATGGTCTGCTGCTGCTCGGCCGGAGCGTAGCCCTTGCCCTTGGTGGTGATGGCGTGGAGAACGCGCGGGCCCTTGAGGTCGCGGATTTTTTCGAGCGTGGAGACTACCTGGGAGATGTCATTGCCGTCAATCGGGCCGAAATAGCGGAAGCCAAGGGCCTCGAAGATGTCTCCGCCGGAGCCTTTGATTATGCTGTGCTTGGCGTTGGCGACAAGGCTTCGGATGGTGTTCCTCAGTCCGTTCTCGCCTATTGCGTTCCAGATGTGGGTCTTGATGCGGTTGTAGGTGGCGCTGGTGGTGAGGTTCAGCAGGTGCTCGTGCATCGCGCCTATGTTGCGGTCGATGGAGAAATTGTTGTCGTTGACGATGACAAGAAGGTCCGCCTTGCTCGCCCCGGCGTTGTTCAGTCCCTCGTAGGCAAGGCCGCCGGTGAGGGCGCCGTCCCCGATGAGGGCTACGACCCTTTCGTCACTGCCGCCGAGCCGCGCCGCCGTTGCAAGACCCAGGGCCGCGGAGATGGATGTGGAGGAATGTCCCACGCCGAAAGAGTCGTAGGGGCTTTCGTCCATACGCGGGAATCCGCTGATTCCGTCCTTTTTGCGGTTGCCCTTGAATGCGTCCCTGCGCCCGGTGAGGATTTTATGGGCGTAGGCCTGATGCCCCACGTCGAAGACGATTTTGTCTTTCGGGGTGTCGTAAACCTTGTGAAGTCCCACGATGAGCTCCACCGCGCCGAGGCTCGATCCGAGGTGCCCGGGGTTTACGGCGCAACATTCTATCATATAATCCCTTATCTCGGCGCAAAGCGTTTTGAGCTGCTCCGGGTCAAGGTTTTTTATGTCCTGTGGTGAATTTATATTTTCAAGCATTTGCTGCAAGGGGTCAAACAAAAGTTTCGCAAGTTACAAACAATTTGTTAACTTGCGAAGATTTTTTGAGTATAACAAATATATCAAGATATGCAGAAGATTTACAAACTGATGAACGACAACCCGGTAGCAAGGT
>CAYNDY010000192.1:0-3485 GCA_964396105.1 uncultured Muribaculaceae bacterium | reverse complement strand
ATCAATTGTTAAACTATACGCCCAGTTTCCTGAACGTGTGCCCGAGGCGGCGCATCCGGCCCATAAAGGCACTTGAGCTGTCCTCCTCTGGCTCTGACGGGGGAAGGATCTTCATCGAGGAGAGCAGGGCCTCCGGGTCCTTGAGCAGCTCCGGAAGCTCCTCCAGCGGCACATTTATATCCACCTGCTTTACCTGCCTCAGAGTGAGACAGACCTGCGGCTTGCCGTCCTTGAGAAGTATCGTGGATGTGCTCCTGAGACCGAGCGGGGTGACATATTCCTCAAGAAGCGCATCCAGAGTCGAATCGGCGATGCGGTGTATCATCCGGTTCTTTTCCAGTTCAAGTGCCCTTTCCTGAAAATAGGTCACAAGCTCCTCCACCGCCTTTTCCATCAGAGGGGCCGCAGAATCGAAAGTGAGCATTGCCCCGGCAAGAGCCTCCGGATCCTTGTCCGTGACCCTGCAGTTGGGGTAATTTCCGCTCACTCCGCACGGTCCTGCCGTTATTACCCCGCGGGCGCTGCGCTTCAGAGCAAACTGAAAGTGCTCCAGCTGAAACATCAGCTTGCCCCGCGAGAATTTGAAATTCTCCTTGCCGACCCCGCGGTGGATAAGCAGGGCTCCGACCTCGGCCGGAGTGAACGTACTGCCCTCCTTCCCCTTCTTCACAGTCTCCAGAAGGATAGCCCAGACGCTTTCACGGATGAAGGTCCAAATCCGCTCGGGCTGCAGCTTGCAGGTGTTCTTGTCCAGGTACCAGTCGATGTCCCTTGCACGAGCCTGAGCGGCGACTGAGTTCACAATTGGGCTCAGGTCCATATTTGTCTCTGTCTGTATAGCATTCATATTCAAAACAAGTATCTAACTTATTCATACATAAACATTTCGCCCTTTAATCAAGCGTTCAAATCCAATGCTCTCATCCGCTTTTATCCCAGTTCCATCGTGCACACCCTGCCGGATTTCTCCATCCATCGGTGGCAGGAATCATAGCTGCGGGAATCCTTGCAGACCCAGATGATTTTGGGGCGGAAATTCTCCGGGATTTCCGGCTCGGGCGCAAAGCCGTCGGTGAGGATCAGAAGCCCGTCGTAGCCCATCTTGCCGGCGTACTCTATTGGCTCCTGGAAGGAAGTGCCTCCGCGGCCCACCGCCACGACCTCCCTGGCGACCCTTTTGAGGTTCTGCACCACCCTCACGCCGCAGTCGAACTGGATGACGTCGATGCTCTCGAATCCGTAGCGGAAAGCCGAGTTGATGACCCCGTAGAAGTAGGAAAGCGCCCCAGTGGAAATGGAGCCCGAGACATCCACGGCGACAAGAAGCCGCGTGTTGAACTGCCGGGTGGAGCCCATCTGGTCGAAGCCGAACCGGCGGCTGGGGCGCATACGGGTCATCTTGCGGCGGCTTGAAAGTATGCTCGCCCGAAAACCCGAGAACACCGTTCTCCAGTTTATCTTCGCCTTGGCGGACGCCTTGATCTTCTCGGCAAAGGCGCCGGCGAGGGAGCCCCAGCTCTGGCAGTTCTCGATTATTCCGTTGATCAGGGCCACCTGCAGGTCATCCTCTTCCCAGAGGGAAGCAAGGTCGTGGTTGCGCTCCGCATTGTCCCGGAGCCTGTCTTCATAGGCGCTCCTGTCCTTTTGACGGTCATCCGCCTTCATGGTCCCCTCGCCGGTGCTGTCCGAGTCCCCTCCGGCCCCCGTTCCATCCTCGCCGAGGCCCTCCTGCAGCATCGACTGAGTCTGCCTGGCATACCACTCGTAGGGCATCCCCTTCTCAAGGCCGTAGTCCCCCGGCTTGTCAATGCGGAAATTGCCATACTCGTAATTGTCGCCGATGGTGATGTTGGAGCCGACTCCGATGGCCTGCTGGCTGCATCCGTCCGGTCTGCGCTCGTAGGGGTGCTTGAGGAGAATGCGGCAGGCCTCGGTGCGCAGGGCTTCGTCAAGACCGGGGTCGCTCATCTGGGCGAGGAAATCCGGATTGTACTCCAGCCTCCCCTTCCCGCTTCGGACAGGGCACTTCATAGCCCTGTTTTCCACGAGAGCGTGCGTGCAGATGATCTGGAACATAGCCGGTTCCTGCACAAACCACCGCTGGATTATCTCCTTGATTCTGTCTTCCATCCCGAGCCTATTTTATGTGGTTCACATACGAAATCATAGACATCACGAGCACGCCGCTGTTCTTAGCGAGATATTTTTTCGCGATTGGATAGGTGTCCTGCATATAGATGTTCGCGAAATGGGCCGCCGCCTCCTTCTTTTCCTTGACCAGCCAGTCGAAATAGTCACCGATGTTCTTCAGAGCCTTCTCCCTGTCCTCCGGAGCGATTTTCTCTACTTCGAGGAAGCGGTACAGGCCGTCGTTCACGACGCTCAGCTGATGGAGCTGATAGTCCTCGAGAGTGCTCTTGACGGCGCCGTAGTTGAATACGACTTCACGTCCGGAGACGATTTTCCTGTTCGCCACATCGCTGAGGAATGCGCTCGCGGCCTTCACTCCCACGATGCTGGAGATGAGTTTGGACATCACTCCGCCCATATCGCTCACATTCAGAATTATGTCCGACACCCTCTTCCAAGACCTGCGGTCCGGAGTCTTGTCAAGCCCCGTGTCCGCGCCCTCCTTCGTGTCCGGATTGCGGTCCAGCCACTCCGAGTGTTCCCTGATAAAGCCGGTCACCCTCGGGTCCACTCCCTCCTTTTCGGCCCAGAGAAGCCATTCCTGCACTGTAGGGCGGAAATTCAGGACGTTGAACCTGCTCACAAGGGCCGGGTCAAGGTCGGTGAGCTGATACTGGTCGCCCGCGTTGACGGCGCAGATGACGCGGCTTCCCTCCGGAAGGCGGGGACCCGCCAGGCAGCGGTTAAGGCAAAGGTCCATCACGGTCTGGAGAATCTCAGGCCGCGCGCGGTTAAGTTCGTCGAGAAACAGCACTACAGGCTTCCCGTCGGTCGGGAACCAGTAAGGAGGCATAAACTCAGTCTTGCCGGTCGGCTCGTTCTTGTGCGGGAGTCCGAGCAGGTCGCCCGGGTCAGCCATCTGCCCGAGAAAGAGCGCGACCACGCGCAGACCCTTCTTCTGGAAGTAATCGGTGAGAATTTCGGACTTGCCGACCCCGTGGGCGCCGACAAGCATAACATTATGGGATGCAGGAGTGGAGTCAAGTACCTGCCTAAGCTCGGTGATGTTAACGTTAATGTTTGACATATCTTCAAAAATCTTTTCGCTAACTATATACTCCCCCCACAACTTTTTCTTACCGAAGAATTTGACAAACATTCACGTCCCCCTCACATTTGAAGAACGCGCGGAGAAGAGATCGAGGTTGAAGGCTCGCTGAGCTATTGGGAAGACGGGGACGTTCTCCAGACACCGGACGAGTCCTTCTACGGCTCGGACTTCAAGCGGCTGATTCCGATCATCAGCGGATTCGACAGTGAATGCAAGGGTGGCCTTCCGATAATCGGTTGCCTTC
>CAYNDY010000191.1:0-3485 GCA_964396105.1 uncultured Muribaculaceae bacterium | reverse complement strand
TTTTCAATTAATTTGCTTTACCTCTTAATCTTCTCTCAAACTTTTCAAAGAACTTACCATTTTCGGGCTCAACCGTAAGGTCTCTTCCGAAATGGGCTGCAAAGATACGCACTTTTTCGTTACCTGCAAATTTTTCTTAACTTTTTTTCGGAAAAATTTTCAGAAAAATAATCGCTGCGACAGCCCCGCCGGCCTTATTCCCCGGCGAAGAGGCTGATAATGTTGAGGATAACCTTGGAGGCCTTTTCCATTGACTCCAGCGGGACGTATTCCATTTTGCCGTGGAAATTGTGGCCGCCGGCGAAGATGTTCGGGCACGGGAGTCCCATAAAGGAGAGGTTCGCTCCGTCTGTGCCTCCGCGGATCGGCTGGATTTTCGGTCTGATGCCTTCGAGTTCCATCGCCTTGACCGCCTTTTCGATGATTTCGTAGTGCGGCTCAACCTGCTTGCGCATATTGTAGTACTGGTGGCGGACCTCAACGGAGGCGGTGCCTTCGCCGTATTTCGCGTTGATGAAATTCACGCAGTCCTGCACGATTGCCTTCCTCTTTTCGTAGAGGTCAAGGTCGTGGTCGCGGATTATGTAGGAGAATGTCGCCTCCTCGACCGTGCCGTTGAAACTGATCAGGTGGAAAAAGCCTTCGTAGCCTTCGGTGTATTCCGGTCTCTGCTCCACCGGGAGAAGGGCGTTGAGCTCCATTCCGATGAGGATTGCATTCTTCATCTTGCCCTTGGCGTAGCCCGGGTGGATGTTGCGGCCCTGGATGTGGACAGTGGCGGAAGCGGCGTTGAAGTTCTCGTACTCGAGTTCGCCCACTGCGCCGCCGTCCATAGTGTAGGCGTAGTCGGCGCCGAAGCGGGCTGTGTCGAATTTCACCACTCCGCGGCCGATTTCCTCGTCAGGAGTGAAGCCGATGCAGATTTTTCCGTGCCTGAACTCGGGGTGCTCAACTATGTACTGCACCGCCTGCATAATCTCCGCAACGCCGGCCTTGTCGTCAGCTCCGAGAAGGGTCGTGCCGTCGGTGGTGATTAGCGTCTGTCCCTTGTAGTCGGCGAGTTCCGGAAAATCCGATACCTTGAGTGAGAGGCCTTCGACGCCCCGAAGGGGAATGTCCCCTCCGTCATAATTCGGGATTATCTGCGGCTTTATGTCCGCTCCGGATGCGTCGGGAGATGTGTCCACGTGGGCTATGAAGCCGATTGCGGGAACTTTTGCATCGGAAGGAAGGTTTGACGGGATTTCCGCCATAACATATCCCCACTCGTCAAGAGTCGCTTTCACTCCGAGGGCCTCAAGTTCGCTCCTGAGCATTTTCAGGAGGTCCAGTTCTTTCGCCGCGCTCGGCTGGGTTTCGCTGTTTTCGTCGGACTGCGTGTCCACAGCGATGTATCTAAGGAATTTGTCTAAAATCTTTTCCATATTATTATAAAGCTAACTTTTACTCTTTTAAGCAGGCAGCCCGCCATTATTTTGTCCCAGTTTTTTCCGCTTTCATAGAGGATATAATCATATATCCGATGATGGCGATATATGGGAGGATGGCAACCGGCTCGGCCCAATACTGTGCCCAGACGCTGTCTGAAGGGATGTACCAGTCCACTTTCGCGAACTTGAGGATTGCGCTCACAACGCCCATAAGCGCGCCGCCGGCGATGAAACCGGAAGCGATGAGCGTGCCTTTTTCCTGCCTTGCGGCGTTGACTTCAGCCTTCTTGCTGCGGGTGGAGACGAACCACGAAATCGCGCCGCCCACAAGAAGCGGGAGATTGAGGTCAATCGGGATGAACATTCCCAGGGCGAACGCGAGAGCCGGCACCTTGCAGAGGGTGAGGACAATCGCAATCACGGCGCCGATGCCGTAGAGCAGCCACGGAGCGTTTCCTCCGTTCATCATCGGTTCGATGACGGCTGCCATTGCGTTGGCCTGAGGGGCTACGAGGGCGTTTTCGCCGGTGAATCCGTAAGTCTGGTTGAGCACCATCATCACGCCTCCCACTGTTGCGGCGGCAACGAGCACTCCGAGGAATTTCCAGGTTTCCTGGTTCTTAGGGGTTGTTCCGATCCAGTATCCCACCTTGAGGTCGGTGATGAACGCTCCCGCGACAGAAAGCGCCGTGCAGACCACTCCGCCGATTACCATTGCGGCCACCATTCCGGCAGTGCCCTTGAGTCCGCAGGCAACCAGGATGAGGCTGGCGAGGATGAGGGTCATAATGGTCATTCCGCTCACAGGGTTGGAACCCACGATGGCGATGGCGTTCGCGGCTACGGTGGTGAAGAGGAAGGCTATGACCGCCACGATGAGAAGTCCCACGAGAGCGAGCCAAAGGTTGTCAACCACGCCGAAAGCGAAGAAAATGAAGACTGCGACAAGGGCGATGACAATGCCGAGAACGACGATTTTCATCGATATGTCCCTCTGGGTCCTGAGGACTTCCTGCTCGGCGGCGTCGCCTTTTTTGCGCTTGAACTCACGCGTGGCAAGCCCCACGGCGGATTTTATGACTCCGAAGGATTTGATGATGCCGATTATTCCTGCGGTCGCTATGCCTCCGATGCCGATGTGGCGGGCGTAGTTGCTGAAAATCTGATCCGCAGTCATCTCGGAGACGGTCTGTGTGATGCCGGTGCCCACAAAGTCAAGCACGCTGCCGCCCCAGATGAGGTTCATAAGCGGGATTATGACGAGCCACACAAGGAAGCTTCCGCAGCAGATTATGAAGGAGTATTTAAGGCCCACGATGTACCCCAGTCCCAGCACGGCCGCTCCGGTGTTGACCTTGAGGAGCAGCTTCGCCTTGTCGGCAATCGTCTGTCCGAGGGCGAGGGTCGTGGTGGAGATGGTTTCGCTCCAGGCGCCGAAGGTGGCGACGACAAAGTCGTAGAGTCCGCCGATAAGGCCGCTCGCAAGAAGGGTCTTGGCGCCTTTTCCGCCGCTTTCACCGCTCACAAGCACCTGGGTTGTGGCCGTTGCCTCAGGGAAAGGATATTTTCCGTGCATCTCCTTGACGAAGTATTTTCTGAACGGAATGAGGAAAAGGATGCCGAGCACGCCGCCAAGGAGGCTGGAGAAGAACACCTTGGAGAAGTTCACCGTAAGCTCCGGATATTTGTCCTGAAGGATGTAGAGGGCCGGAAGGGTGAAGATTGCACCGGCCACGATGGCTCCGGAGCAGGATCCGATGGACTGGATCATCACGTTTTCGCCCAGGCTGTTTTTCCTTCCGAGGGCCGAGGAGAGGCCCACCGCGATGATGGCGATAGGGATGGCGGCCTCGAAGACCTGACCGACTTTGAGTCCGAGGTAGGCTGCCGCAGCCGAAAAGATTATGGTCATTACAAGTCCGATTGAGACCGACCACGGGGTGACCTCAGGATAGTTTTTGTGCGGCGAGAGGAGCGGCTGGTACTCCTCCCCCGGACGGAGCTCGCGCGTCGCGTTCTCCGGGAGCTTTGTCTGCACTTTTTCGTCTTCCATAT
>CAYNDY010000190.1:0-3533 GCA_964396105.1 uncultured Muribaculaceae bacterium | reverse complement strand
AAAGCTATGGAAAGGAGCTATTGCGTAAAGCCTATGAATGTGTATGATTAAACTGGTAACCTCATCAAGGTCAAGATATATCTTCTTGATACTCATAGCGTTATGCTGTGGGGGGGGTATCTTAGTTTATATGCACAGAGTTCTTCCCAAGCCTCATCGAAAGGTTCCTCTTCTGTCTCTTCGCAGGTCTCTTCGATAGAGATTTATTTCCAAGTCGGTTCATCAAAATATGACCCGTCGTTCCGCTCGAACGGCAGGACCGTGGCGCGTTTTGTAAGGGAAACCGCGCAGCTTTCCCGCACGCTCACCTCCGGAAGGGTGAAGGTGACTTTCAGCGCGAGCGCATCTCCCGATGGCGACAGCGCGCTCAACTCCCGGCTCAGCACAGACAGGCTCGCGAGCGCGATAGACGCCCTCGTTCGTGCGGGCCTCAGCCGCGAATTTTTCTCCTCATCCAATTCAGTCTCGGACTTTGTCGGCGTGGTCTCTCTGGAGAGCCTTGCCGAGAAAGTGGAGGGTTCTTCTTATTTTACCTCGGATGAAAAAGCCGAGATTCTGGAGATTCTTTCTGACCCGCTTGCTGCCGACAAGGATAAAATGCAGACTCTCCGCTCTGCAGAAGGCGGGCGGTACTGGAAAATCCTCGCCGCGAAATATTTCCCTGCGATGCGCTCGTTCAGGGCGATAGTCCGCGTGGTGGAAGAGGAGTCCCTTCAGAAAGTCACTCCGTCAAAACCGCTGTGCAGCAACAGGGCCGTAGCCCCGCTGCCCCCTCTTGCGCGTCCAAGTGCCCCGAAGGACACAACTTCAGAAAATACAGTTCAGCAGGAGTGGACCCGCAAACTGACAATTAAAACCAACGCGCCTTTCTGGGCGCTGATGATAGCGAACGGGGGAGTGGAAGTTGACCTCACACAGAGGCTCTCGTTCAATCTGCCGGTGTATTTCGGCAGTCTGGACTACTTTACAAGCACGGTGAAGTTCCGTACCCTCGCTCTTCAGCCGGAGCTACGGTGGAACTTCTCTCAGGCCAAGGGACTTTTTCTCGGGGCGCATTTCAGCCTTTGCTACTTCAACTTTGCCGCGAACGGCAACTACCGCATCCAGGACCGCGGGGGCAACACCCCGATGCTTGGCGGCGGCCTCACGCTTGGCTACAAGCTGCATTTCCCGAAGAATCCGAAGTGGGGCGTGGAGTTCGCCCTCGGAGCGGGAGCCTACCGCTTCGACTATGACCGTTTCGTCAACGAGGAGAACGGTCCTTATGTAGACACAGTAAACCGGACATATATAGGTCTGGACAATGCTTCGATAAGTTTCTTCTATGAGTTTGACCTGGGGAGGGGGAAGAGAAAATGAGAGGTATGATTTCAAGGTTAAAGGGGTGGCTCTGCCTGGCAGCTGCATCGTTGCAGATGCTAAGTTGTTGTATGTTTATGATTTTAGGCACATCCTCCTGCAGCGTTCACCAGTGGCCGGACGAGTCCACCCCTGCGGCCTTGAAACTTGATTTTGTCTTCTCGACCGACCTTCCTCCGTATCTTACCGTGGACTATGAGACGAAAAACGCCGTCTCCTCTGAGTCTGAGCAGGAGTACTCGTTCCGCTACACAGTGAAGTTCTACCCGCGTCTTCCCGACGGCACTTTCAGCCGCACCGAGGCGGGCGACTACACTCTCGTTCTTGCAAAAGACGACCTGTCGGACCTTAACTACAGCACCGAGACCCGCCTTCCGGAAGGGGAGTGGCAGGTTCGCTGCTGGGCGGATTATGTGGGGAAGGGCAGCACGGATGACCTTTTCTACCGCACTTCCGATTTCTCCTCCATCACCCTCCCGGAGCCCCACGCCGCGAACACTGACCGCAAGGACGCGTTCCTAGGATGTGCTGAGGTGAAACTTGTCCGTGTGGGCTCCCGGCAGACTCCTGTCACGGCCCGGCTTGAGATGGAGCGTCCGCTTGCGAAGTTCCGGTTCATCGCGACCGACTTCGAGGCCCTTGTCACGAAGGTTATGAGGGAAAAGATGACAAGCGAGGAGTACACCGAGTGGCTGCACGCGATGCGCCTTGAGAAAGAGGCCCGAGAGGCCGCGAAGAAGGCCTCGGACACGGAACCTGACAACTCCTGGAGCCCTTCAAAGGCCCCGGGCTTCAATCCGTCGGACTACTACATCCGCTTCTACTACACCTCCTTTATGCCTTATGTCTTTGACATTTTTGCCAACAAGCCTATAGACTCGCGCTCCGGCGTCCAGTTCGACTCGGAGTTCACCCCGCTCTCGGCTGACGAGGTGCTGATGGGCTTTGACTATGTGCTTGTGAACGGTCACGAGTCGAGCGTGGTGGTTCAGGTGGCCCTCTACGACAGGGCGACGAACAACCTCCTGTCCCTCTCCCCGACAATCTCGGTTCCTCTTACGCGGAGCAAGGTCACGACGGTGCGCGGCGACTTCCTCACCCTCAGCACGGGCGGCGGAATAGGCATCAACCCTGAGTTTGACGGCGAATACAACATAATAATCCCATAGAAACCAATATAAACACATAATTTCCACAAAACAGAAAACGATAGAAACAAATTAATTAAACAATTAACTAACAATTCATTACTAACAATTTCACATTATGAAAAAAATCTTTAAATCCCTTGCTGCTCTTGCGCTCATAGCGTTTGCGGCATCGTGCTCAAAGGAGCAGGCTCCCGAGGCCATCCCTTCAGGCGAAGAAGCTCTAGTAAGCTTCACAGTCTCCACTCCGGCTCTTCAGACCAAGGCCATCGCCGACGGCAACACCGTTGACAAGGTTTCCTGCAACGTCTATGACGCTGAAGGCGTTCTCATCTCCAACTCCGAGATCAGCAAAACCATCGCAATCAGCGGCGGCAAAGCCACATTCTCAGTCCGTCTTGTGACAGGCCAGACCTACAGTTTCATCTTCTGGGCCTACAACGAGGCCGGTGCTCACTACACTCTCGACGCTGCCAATAAGAAGGTGACAGTAAGCTACACCGATGCAGCCTCCAACGACGAGAGCCGTGACGCGTTCTACGCTTACGTCGCTCCGCTTCAGGTTACCGGGGCACTCAATCAGACCGTCACACTCTACCGTCCGTTTGCTCAGGTGAACTTCGGCGTCACAAAGGCTGACATCACTGCAGCCAAGAACGCAGGCATCGAGGTGGCTAAGTCTTCAGTGAAACTCACCGGCCTTGCAACCGAGCTCAACCTTGTTGACGGCTCAGTGAGCGGAAACGCTGACGCAGAGTTCTCTCTCGCGGTTCTCCCTGCAGAGGACCTTACCGTCGGCACCACCGACTACGGCTATGTGGCAATGAACTATGCTCTCGTTGGCAAGGACGCCAAGAGCCTTTCTGATGCCACTCTCAACATCTATGACAGCGCCGACGCTGTAATCAACACCGTTTCAGTTCCGAACATCCCGCTTCAGGGCAACTACCGCACGAACATCCTCGGCAATCTCTTCACTTCTGAGGCCAATTTCAACCTCGTCGTTGACCCTGCATTTGAGGAACC
>CAYNDY010000189.1:0-3539 GCA_964396105.1 uncultured Muribaculaceae bacterium | reverse complement strand
GTCTTCTTCATCGAAGCGGATGCTTCCGCCCTCGCCCCACGCCTCTATTTCCACCGAAGGCCGCGTCTCCATCATTCCGTATATCGCCAGCCGCACCTCATATTGATGGGACGCCAAAAATCCGCCGTTCATAGCAATGGTGAACGTGGTCTGGGTGTAATAATCCCTCGTTTTCGCCTCCTTCATCTTCACAGTGACCTCATATTCGTCGTCAGGAGCGACCAGCAAAGAGCCGCCCACCTGCACCGAAGGCCTCTCGTAAATTTCCTCTGAGAAATCCCCGGTGTAAGCGGTCCTGTAGTGGTCCTGCCGGAGGGCCGATCCGTCCGCCTCCGTAAGTTGGAGAGGCGTTCGGGAGGATGTTCCCGAGAAATCCAGCCCGATTGCGCTCTCGTCCGAGCTCACCACCGTGAACTGTCCCGTGGCCTTTGACTTCACGGTTATCTCATTGACCATCACGGTGTTCGCGTCTTCGGAGGCCGGGTAAAGGCAAAAGCGCAGACGGGTCAGGTGGTGGCGGAATTTCAGCACTGGGTCCACTCCCATTCTTGCAGAGTAGGCGCTGAAGGCATACTGGACAAGCAGTTTTTTCTCTATTGACGAGAACTCCGTTCCGGAGAGATCCTCTTCGCTGAGGGAGGAGCGTGCGCTCATAATGTCGGAGCTGCCGTCAATGGTAAGCGGGAAACTGATCCCGGAGGAGGTGCGGGAAACTGTCCCCTCGCTCAGGCCGTCGATGTAGTAGGCGTAAAAGTCGTACGGGTCGCGCCCTGAGGGGTAATACAGTTCGGTGGAGGATGAGGCCCAGGTGAGGTAGTCGTCGTCGCCGCTGTACCAGGCCTTTCTGCCCGCCTTGGAGGACGGAGAGTCAAGCGAGGCGTCCACAAGGCAGTCCTTTGAAGAAGAGGAGCGGGCAAGGGAGGTGAAGGATGAGCCGCGTTTGAAAGCATAGACATAGATGTTCGCGTCCTTAAGGCCCTCCCCTTCGGATGCGTCCACAGCGCCGGTGCCTTTGGTGTACGGAGATGAGTTCTCAGCCGCCCCGGTGGCTTTTGTGTAGGCCACATCAACGTCGCCCACAGCCACGACCACAGGGACAGGGACTCCGTTGTCGTAGTCGTCGTAGTCCTTGTCCTCAACGCCTCTCCAGGCCTTGTCCGCACAGGAACTCAGGCCCAGAAGCAGCAGCAGCGATATGAGCGCGTTTCGTTTCAAACTATTTTGTTACCTTTTCAAAAATTCATTTCAAAATGCCATCCAGAAGCCTTCAGGAGGGCTTTCCGCTATATCTCAACATCCACGCTTCCGCTGTCAAACCAGCCCTCAACCCCATCGCCGAGCGAGCCGGAAGTGAACGACTCCCCGTCGACGGTGAGCGGCCCCGGGATTTCGATTTCGGCCGAAGTCCGCGAAAGTTTCTGCCCTCCGGAGGAAGAGACAGTCTGCATAATGGAAGCGGAAGTTATTATGTCTCCGATGTTTATTGCAGGGCGGAGGACTTTCGTGACCCCGTCCTTTGTGGCAGTAAGGGCAAGGCGGAATATGCCGGGACCGGAAGTAAGTTTCGTATTTTCAGAAGGATACAGCCCCGGTACAAGCACGGTGGCCTCGTATTCTCCGTTTTCACCGGCAGACATCCGGAAAATAACCCTTGCAATGTCCTCCAGCGAGGTTTCTCCGCTAAGGATTGACACCGAAGCCGGCACACCTGACACCTCCGCGACCACCTTGTCAACGCTGACACCGTCCACCGCGGCAATCCCGACGCGGAAAGTGGCGCTAAGAAGAAGCGGAGTCATTGTCATTTCGTAATCATTCGCCTTGATGTCGGAAACACTTTCCCGGAGGGTCGCGGCGTAAAGCGGTGCGGCAGGAGTTCGGATGAAGCGGTAGGAGGCGTTGAAATCCAGAGTGGAATCGTCCCTCAGGGAATTAAGATCTTCTGTCGGAAGGTCTTTCACCGTGGCCAGGAAGTCCCTCATCGAAACGGTGGCATTCTCCGGATAGCCCTCAAGGCCGGAAACCGTGTAGTCCTCGCCCTCGGTGGTGAATGCAAGGATAAGATAGTTCCCGAACGAAGCCATCCGCGCCGTGGTGTCGGGGAATGCGCCCTCGGAGTCAACGGAGTAAAAATAGCGCACGGCGTCAAGCGTCTGATTCATAGCGATTTTCACGGAATCAGGGCGGGATGGGGCCTCTACGCCGTTCCAGTCTATCTTGAACGAGACAGGAGCTTCGTCGGCGGTGCTGTCCGTGCTCTGGAGCGAAATCCGGATGCAGGAAGAGAGCGCAAACAGGGCTATGAGCGCCGGGGCGATGATTGAAAGTAGCCTATTTTTCATTCCGCCCTCCTTTTTGCAGCCCTCTGAGCCGCATTCTGCTCCTTTTTAAGTTTCTGCTGCTCAGCCCTTTGCTCCTTCAGGGCCGCTCTTTCCTGAGCCTTCTGCTCCTTTATCTGCGCCTTCTGAGCGGCTTTCTGCTCTGCCTCGATGCGGCGCTGCTCAGCCATCTCCTGCTTTTGGATCATCTTCTGGGCATCCACCTTCTTGTATTTGTCCTTAACGGACAGCGTTCTGAACACAAAGCAGGCCTTCACCTCGGTCAGAACCGGGAACGGGCAGAGGTGCGTCCCCTTCGACTTTTCGGGAACGACGACATAGTCCGAGCCGCTGCGGTTCAGGGTGAAAACATCATATTTTGTGAGCGCGAGCCCAGCCGCAACCCCGAGCTCGAAATCAAGTGCGAAATGGCGGTAGGAATACATCGGGAAATCGAAGCCCCAGATGGCTCCGAGGCTGAAAAGCGGCCCCTGGATTCCGTAGGTTCCGGGTTTTATGGAATATGAGCCCGAGGAGATATAGCCTCCGGTGAAATAGGTAAACTGACGGGAAGTCTTTCCGGAAGCGTCCGCATCGCCGTCCTTTTTCTTGGGATTGTACCAGTAGCGAAGCTCCGGACGCACTTCCAGCATATTGAAAACGCAGGAGGGAGCGAGACTGTGATAGGTGTTCCAGTTGTATTTTGCGGAAAGCCCGAGCGAGAGACGGTTGTAGGGCGAAGAACTGAGGTCGAAGTCCACCCCGACATTAGGCACGGTGCAGAGCAGCTCCAGAGCGTTCACCCGGAAGGCCCAGCGGTCAATCCCGTAAACGCCGCCCCTGTCCCCGTTTCCCTGAGCTCTGAGAGCGAAGGGGAAGCAGAGCAGCAAGGCCGCCGTCAAAAGGAGGCTGAAATATCGAGTTGAACGACACATCCCAAAAGTCCCGTCACCTAAAATTCAAACTGCACAAAAAAGTTCATCGAATTTAGCAAAAATAATGCAATTCATAATAAGACAATCCGCACTTTCTCAGGTTTATTCCCTCCCCTCCACGTTATACAAAAAAAAGCCTCCCGCAACGCGGAAGGCTTTTTTAATTGAAAATTACAGAGTAAGGCTTAAGAGCAGGAATTTTTCAGAGCCAACACATCCTCAATGGGCATTTCCAGGCACTCCGCTATTGTTTTCGGGTCAATACCTGCTTTAAGGAGATTTCGGG
>CAYNDY010000188.1:0-3566 GCA_964396105.1 uncultured Muribaculaceae bacterium | reverse complement strand
AACTTCGCAGGGTATTTGTTTTAATTTTAGTGGGAATGAGAAAAATTTCTTCCTTGCCGGCAATTCTGCTGGCAGTTTTGTGTTTCGCGGCCTCTTGCGAAAAATCAGTGGAGAACAATGACGGAAGCGCTGCAGCAGTGGAAATCAAATCCGTCGTCTGGACGCTTGACTCCCTTGCGACAACCGTCGGCGGCAAACCGCACACCGACTACACCTACACCCTCTGGCTCTCCCCGACGGAGGACCTTACGGACAAGGAAGGAATGATCCTCGCGGATGACTATGTCTGCGCCAGCATTACGGGATCGAGCAGGCCTGCGGGCGATTTCGCCCTCTCTTCAAAGACCGTCTCGCTCAGCTACGGAGCCCTCACAGTGGACGCCTCCACCTTTGACAACTACTCCGTCGCCGAGCTCTATGTCAACCTCCAGTCAGAAAATGTCGTGGACTTCAGGGCTACGGTGACTCCGAAAACCGGCGAGGGGGCATTCACTGTTAACTACCACGGATTCTGCCACAAGTGGCCTGAGGCTGTTTCCGCAAAGGGGCAGCGCATCACGCTCGACAGGGTGCCTTTCTTCTACTACGCAGGCCCTACAAAGGCTGACAGCACCGTCACCGAGTACTACCTCCTGCTTTCCAGCGCGGATGTGACCGGAGACAGCGCAGCTGAGGCGTCGCTCACCGGGGAAGGGTATCTTCTCTGCATCGACCTCTACGCAACCCCGGACCCTGAGGACAAAAAGCACCTCCCTTCCGGAGTCTATTCCCGCGCAAGCGCTGCCGCAGACCACGTCTGGACAACCGGCAACTCTATGATTGAGCACTACGACGCCTCACTCGCCAGGACCTCCTTCCAGCTGGGACAGAGCGATATAGAACTCACCGAGGACTCCGAGGGAGTGTACAGCTTCAAGGTCGCTTTCCAGAACTCTGACTACACCGTGGACACCCTCTGCTTCAGCGGGGCGCTTCCTTCGCCGAAAGACCTCACCCTTCCGCAGTACTCGCTTCCTCAGTATGAGGGAGACGTGAACTTCACCGGAGTGAAGGCTACGGGAATATATATGGGAAATATGCTTCAGGGCGCAGCCGGAATGATGGAGATTGTAGTTTATGACCAGAACTACCTCGACGACAAGGTCGGAGGGCAGGGAGTCATCCTCATCGTCTTCGCGGACCTCTTCACCAACTCGCGCGAAATCAGGGTTATGCCGGGCGACTACAAGATGAAGACCGACTTCACCTATATGTCCTGGATGCCTGCGACCGAGGTTTCCTACAGCGGCAGCGTTTTCGCTCTCGGAACATACGGAATGGTCAATGACGGCTCCCGCAACGGCCTGTACTCATACGCCAAGAGCGGAAGCATCTCCATCAGCGAAGTCACCGACGGCTACCACGTGGAGTGGGACCTCGTCTCCGGATACGGCTACAGCATCAAGGGTGAATACACCGGAAGCATCCCTGTGGAGGACCAGTCCGACGACGACACCAAGGATGACGGAACATCCACGCTTGAAAAGGACTATGAGCTTGACCTCAGCTCGATTGAATCAGCAAAACTCACAGTTGACGACAACATATTCGTAATCGGCTACGGCACCTTCAAGCCGGTTTCCGACTACAATTGCGGCCACCAGTTCATTGACCTGGGCGGTTTCAGCGGAAACGGCCCGGAGGGAGACGCAGTGCGCCTTGAACTCCTGACCAAACCGGGCGAGGAGTACCAGGTGAATGTCGGAAAATATGAAATCACCCCTGAGCGCCATCCGGCCTACTTCATCCCTGGCTGGGCGGTTAAAGGCTCCTTCTACGAATACGGCGACCTGAACGGAACCACCTTCAAGCACTATTACGGAGGTCAGGGCGAGTCCGGCAAGTGGTACTACTATATGGATGCCCACGCCGCATTCTACACCGGAGCCATAACAATCTCCGAGGCCGACGGCGGACAGTACCACATCAGCATCGAGACCTACGATGTGCGCGGCCACAAGATCACAGGGGAGTGGACAGGACCGATTGAGCTTCCCGAGAAACAGAATTAAGGTAAAGAGCGAATATTATGAAAAGCATCAGATTTTCCCTGCATGGCAAAGCGGTGGCCTTCGTAGCGGCTGCCGGCCTTCTGCTTTGCTGCAACAAGGCAATTGAAACCCCCGATTCCCCGAAGCCGACTCCGGACCCTACACCGGATCCTACCCCGGAAGAGGTGGACCCGACCCCAGCACAGGGCATCAGCAACCAGTTCCAGTACAATAGCGCCGACCTTATAGACATCCGGTCCGTCATCTGCACCAATGACTCCAAGGCTCAGACCGAGGAGGTTTTCCTCTCTCCGAGGGAGGGAATTAGCACCGTGGAGGGCGTTCTCGAAACCGACGACTATCTCTACCTCAAGTGCGCCTACCCTGACGAGACGGGCGCCGTGGACACCACGAAGACTTTCGAGCTCACCTACGGGGACTTCACCATTAACGACAGAACCTTCACGGGCAAGGAGCACAAGGTGAAGGTCACCTTCTCCGTTTCCTCAAAATCGGCCTGGCAGACGAGTGTGCTTGACGGCGTGACGATTTCAATCGACTACATCAACACCCCTTCAGAATACATTTTCGCCCGCTACAGCGGCGAGGTTTATGTCTGCACCCCCCTTGTGGAGCTTAGCAACCAGATGATCCTCTCGGAGAACGAGGAGGCGATTGTGCCGCTAAAGAGCGCAGTCTGCCTCATCCACGAGACCTTCGACCTTAACAGCTGGTATATCTACTCCGAGGAAGGCGTCACCGCCTACGACGAGGACAAGGCCTATGCGCTCCTTGTCACGGCTCCCGGAAAGGACGAGACCTTCGACCTTTCAAAGACCAGCGGCTCCTACAACGTAAGGGCTGCGGGCTGGGACAGCGCGGCATCCGGAGTGGCCACCCTGAAGGCTGAAAAGAACTCTCTCACGGTTGCCGTTGACGGCGAGGACACGGAAGGAGTCACTCTCAGGGCCGACTACGAGGGAAGCGTGCGGTATGAATATGCCTGCGACAACGCCTTCAGCCAGCCGGACGGCGAGGCGGTCGAAATCAGCAAAATCTTCCGCGAGACCTACGGAACGGCCACCTACTATTTCGCCTTCGGCTCCAATGCCGCAGCCGAGACCCCTGCGGATCTCACCTCGGGAGACTACGCCCTCTTCCTTGAAGTGCCTCAGAGCGTACTCGACGCCCAAATCGACAAGGACAACTTCACTTTCCCGGAGGGCTTCAAGGCAATGCTCTACGACTACAAGACCTCCCCCGCCTACACCTGGAGCGCCTCTGACGCCGACGCTAACAGCATTTTTGTCCTCAGGAGCGAGCCGAACGGAGGCTCCGACAAACTCTATATCCGCTACAACCTCATCTTCAAGGATGCCGCAGGAGAGAATATAAACGTCTATATGACCGGCTATCTCAACATAGTCAATGCCAACATCCCCGACCTCACTCCGGTGAAGCCGTATGAGTCCAAGATTACTATAACCTCCCCCGACGGCGAGACTCTTCTGGACTGGACTATCACCGAGATGCAGC
>CAYNDY010000187.1:0-3742 GCA_964396105.1 uncultured Muribaculaceae bacterium | reverse complement strand
TGAAAATCCTTCAGAACAGCCTGATGCTGAGAAAGTTGAAGCTGAGGAGGAAAGCACTGAGGCAGACGCTTCGGCCTACCAGGACAAGACCCTTGCGGAACTTGTGGACGAAATGCAGAAAATCGTCACCGTGGGTATGAAATCGGCCCTCACAAAAGAGGTCGATTCCCTTAAAACCGCGTTCTACAAGCGCCTGAACAAGGAAAAAGCTGAGGCTATGCAGAAATTCGACGAGTTGAAGGACTCTGCGGCTGAGGCAATCGAAAGCCCGTTCACTGCCGTGGAGGAAGGATTCAAATCCGTTTATGCCCAGTACAAGAAGGAAAGGGCCGAATTCAACGAGAAGCAGGAAAAGGAGCGCGAGCATAACCTTGAACTTAAGAAACAGGTAATCGAGGACCTGAAGGCTCTGCTTGAAAAGCAGGAGGACGTCAATGCCACCTTCCCGGCTTTCAGAGAGATTCAGAACCGCTGGAGGGAAATCGGTCCGGTGCCGGTTTCAGCTTTCCGCAACATAAACGAGACCTACCAGCTCTATGTGGAGCAGTTCTACGACAAGGTGCAGATTAACCGCGAACTGCGCGACCTTGACTTCAAGAAGAATCTTGAGGTGAAGGAGAAGTTCTGTGAGGCTGCAGAGAAACTCGCTGAGAACGAGAATGTTGTGGAGGCTTTCAAGGAGCTTCAGAAGCTTCACGAGCAGTGGAAGGAATACGGACCGGTCGCCAAAGAGTACCGCGACGACATCTGGAACCGTTTCAAGACCGCCACTTCCGTAATCAACAAGAAATACCAGGGCTTCTACGAGGATGTGAAGAAGCAGCAGGAGGACAATCTTGCCGCAAAGACCGCCCTCTGCGAGAAGGTTGAGGAAATCGCCGCCCGCGAAGTCACCTCTTCCAACGACTGGAACGCTTTCTCCAAGGAAATCGAACAGGTGCAGGCCGAGTGGCGCAAGATAGGGTTCGCTTCCAAGAAGGAGAATCAGAAGATATATGACCGGTTCAGAGCAGCCTGCGACGCATTCTATGCACGCAAGAGGGCGTTCTACACCGATTTCAAGGACAATCTGAACGCAAATCTCGAGAAGAAGACCGCCATCTGCGAGGCTGCCGAGGCTCTGAAGTCCAGCACCGAATGGAAAAAGGCCACCGAGCAGTTCATCGACCTTCAGAAGCAGTGGAAGGAAATCGGAGCCATTCCGCGCAAGAAATCCGACCAGCTCTGGAAGAGGTTCAGGGCTGCCTGCGACGAGTTCTTCGACGCCCGCGACAAGAGTTCATCTCCGGAGAACGACTACTACCGCAACCTCAAGGCAAAGCAGGCGATTATCCGTGAGATCAATGAATATGAGAGTGTTGATGCCGCTTCGGACGCAGAGGCAAAGGCTTCTTTCCAGCAGAGATGGCAGACGATAGGCTTCGTGCCGTTCAAGGAAAAGGAGAAAATCGCCGAGGCCTACAAGGCTGCCTTCAAGGCTAAGTTCGGCGCCGAGCCGTCAGCTGCCCCAAGGCGCGGCGGAGCATCTTCTTCCCGCCCGGCCCGTCCTCAGAAGAGTCAGAAGGACATCCTCATCGACAAGTTCAACCGTCTCCAGCAGGAAATTTCCACCTACGAGAACAACATCGGATTCTTCGGAAAGAACTCCGGCGCTCTTGTGGAGCAGATGCAGAAGAAGATTGACGACGGAAAAGCCGAGCTCAGCAAACTTGCCGAGCAGATACGCAATCTCAAAACAGAAGAATAATCAAACGCCAGGGGGCTGACTAAAGCGATTTTATTCAGCCCCTTGAATGTGTGTAGTGTAATAAAAACTCCCCGTAGAAACTTGGGGCAGTTAAAAGGAAAATAAATGACATCAGAAAGAAAAAATACTATCATCGGCTTTGTGCTGATCGGAGTGATTATGTTCGCCTTCACCTGGTATCAGTCCCGCCAGTACAAGAAGCAGATGGAATATCAGGCGCAGCTCGACTCCATCGCGAGGGTGGAGAGGCTTGCGGCAATGGCTCAGGACTCGATTCTTGCGGCTGCGGAGGATTCTGTCGCCGCAGCAACGGGGCACATTGTGAATCCTGTGAGGGCTTTCAATCCGGGCCCTGCGCGCCGTCACTTCAAGGACGCGAACCTCTCCTACTATTATTATGAGGCACCGGATTCGGTCCTGACGCTCTCCAACGACAAAATGGAGCTCACCGTCAAGGCCCGCGGAGCGCAGCCATACAGCGTCCGTCTGAAGGACTATGTGAAATATGACAGCACCGCCCTCTATCTCATCCCGGCCGACGGTTCCCAGTTTAATGTGAATGTCTATGCGGGCGAAGCGGTCGATACGAGGGATTTCGTTTTCGAAGTTGCCGAACACACTGATTCTTCGCTGGTTATGCGTCTGCCGTTTGCGCAGGGAGGATATATCCAGCACTCGTACAAACTCAGTGAGGGCAGCTATATGGTTGACGCCAGCGTCTCCTTCATCGGAATGGACAATGTAATCCCGAAGAAGGTTTCATCCGTTGACATCAACTGGGACAACACCATCCCGCGTCTTGAGAAGGGCTACAAGAACGAGAAGCAGTACTCCGGAATCGCCTATTACATCCCTGACGAGAAATCTCCTGAGGAGATGGGCAAGGGAAAGAACGACTCCAAGTCGCTCAACTCCAAGTTCGAGTGGATCGCGTTCCGCCAGCAGTTCTTCTCTTCAATTCTCACCGCCCCCGAGGGCTTTGAAAGCGGAGAGTTCAGCGTGACTTTCGCCGAAGAAAACGATGCTGACCGTAATCTTATGTCCTGCACCTCCCATATGAGGGCCGGCGTGGATATGATGAAGGAAGGGGACAAGACGATTCCGCTCCAGTTCTATTTCGGACCGAACCACTACCACACCCTTCAGAGCTACGACCGCAAATATGAGAAGATCATCCCGCTCGGCGGCTGGCTCGTGGGCTGGATTTCACGCTTCATCATCATCCCTTGCTTCGACTTCCTCGGCAGGTTCATCAGCAACTACGGTCTCATCATCCTCATTATGACCGTTCTTCTGAAGATTGTAATCTCTCCGCTCACAATCAAGTCCTATATGTCTTCGGCGAAGATGTCAGCGCTCAAGCCTGAGATGGACAAACTGACCGAGAAATATCCTAAGCCTGAGGACGCGATGAAAAAGCAGCAGGCCACGATGGAACTCTATCAGCGGGCGGGCGTGAAGCCTATGGGCGGATGCCTTCCGATGCTGCTCCAGTTCCCTATACTCTGGGCGATGTTCCGCTTCTTCCCGGCATCCATCGAGCTTCGTCAGAAGAGCTTCCTCTGGGCCGACGACCTCAGCGCATACGACTCAGTCCTTGATTTCGGGTTCAACATCCCGCTTTTCGGAGACCACCTTTCGCTCTTCGCGCTGCTGATGGCCGTGACGATGTTCATCTACTCCAAGATGACTTCCTCCCAGATGGGCAACGACCCGCAGATGGCCGGAATGAAGTTTATGAGCGTATGGCTGATGCCGATTATGATGCTCTTCATCTGTAACAACCTGTCTTCAGGTCTTTCCTACTACTACTTCATCTCCAACCTCCTTACGATGGCGCAGACTTTCGTCATCAAGAAATGGGTCGTGAAGCCGGAGAAGATCCTCGCGCAGATTGAGGCTTCCAAGGGCAAGCCGCTGCCAAAGTCAAAGTGGCAGCAGAGGCTTGAGGAGGCGCAGAAGATGCAGCAGGCGCAGATGAAGGCGCAGCAACAG
>CAYNDY010000186.1:0-3825 GCA_964396105.1 uncultured Muribaculaceae bacterium | reverse complement strand
GTGTACTCCACATCGTCCGTCATCATCTGGACAAAAACTCCGTAGGTAGTCGCATAGAGAAAATAGCCGTTGCTCCCCTGGAGGACCTCCTTGTAGTGGTCGACGGTGGTGGGGACAATCTGGTTCTGCGATGTCCTTTCAAGGAAGGAGGTGCACCCCGCAAGCAGCAGGGACACAAGTGTAATTGCGCTGATTTTTTTCATCTTTTCCTCCTCCTATAATGTTATGTTGACTCCGAGAGTGTAGGACCTCGGGATAGGGCTGGTGGCCGATGTGCCGAGTTCCGGGTCATAGCCGTGCCACTTTTTGTCCGCGATGATGAAAAGGTTCGTTGCCTGAAGGCGGATTGAAAGCGAGTTTATTTTCATCTTTTTAAGAAGCGCCGACGGGAAATTGTACGAAAGGGAGACTGACCTCAGGCGGAAATTGTCCGTAGAGCATACCCTCGCCGTGGAGTAGTCGTACATCGCCGATCCCTTGTAGATGTCGCCCTTGGAGGAGTCGGTTGGACGGAGCCTGAGCCCGTCGTAGGAATAATCGTCCATAAGGGCGGGGATATTCGTCTTTTCCTCGTCCCCCGGCTGTTTCCAGCGGTTCTTTATGTCCACGGTCACATTGTACTCCGGGTCGAAAATTTTGGAATAATTGCCGTTGTAGATGGACGGGAGGCGGCCCATACCCCCGAGGGAATATGTGAACGAAGAGTTGAGATGCCAGTTCCTGAACCTCAGGCCTATGTTCACACCGCCAGTGTGTGGAGGGGTCAGAAGCCCGGTTTTCACCAGTCGCAGTTCGCTTTCGTAGAGAGTGTAGTTCTTGTAGGTTTTCCCGTCAATCACGGTCTTGGTGTTTCCGTCCTTGTCGTAGTAGAGCGGAAGTCCGGTGTCGTGGTCCAGGCCTGCGAAGTCGTAGGAATAGAAGGTCCCGATCGCCTCGCCCACAATCAGCGCGGAGCCCGAAAGCTTCTCTGAGGTGGTGATTGTGCCCAGTTCGTCGTTGGCCTTGGTCATCTCGTTGCGGTTGTAGCCGTAGTTCACCTGGATGTTCATGGACCAGTCGCGTGTTTTCACCGGATATCCCGTCAGAGCCACCTCCACGCCGGAATTGTTCATATTGCCTGCGTTGATTTTGTAACTGGTGATTCCGTTCACGGCGGAGATGGTCTTTGTCATAATCATATCCGTTCCCACCTTTTTATAAAGGTCCACCGTCCCGTTGATGCGGGTCCCGAGCAGCGAAAAGTCCAGTCCGAGGTTGTAGGAAGTGGTTTTCTCCCACCTAAGGTCCGCGTTCGGCCAGTAGCTCACCGTGGATTCCGCAAGTCCCGTTTCGGAGCTTATGTCCCCGATTTTTATCACCAGATCCGGCGAAGTTCCCGAGTCCACATTGCCCTGGATGCCGTAGGAGGCCCTCAGCGCGAGGTAGTTCAGATAGACGTTGTTCTTCAGAAAGTCCTCCTCCGAAACCGTCCATTTCCCGGAAACCGACCATATCGGGAGGAACCTGTACTTGGGGTTCGTTCCGAACTGGTTTGAGCCGTCCATACTTATGCTGCCGCTGAGAAGGTACCTGTCCTTATATGAATATGAGGCCACGCCCCTTATGGAAACGACATTGCGGATGTTGTCGGTGACTGTGGGGTTGAAGCTTCCGCCCTGAAGCTGAAGGAGATAGCGGTCGGTGTAGGCGGGGGAGACTGTCTTGCCGCGGTCCGGAAGGTAACCGTAGGAGTACTGGCTGTAGCCGTCGTTCTTGGAGCTGCGCAGTTCGTTCAGAGCCATTACGCTCACGACGTGGTCGCCGAAACTCCCGTTGTAGCTCAGCTGGTTGCGAAGGTCCCAGGTTGAGGCCGTCGTCTGGCTGTAGTCCAGAATGCCGCCCACGGGGAGCGGGGAGTCCTGCCACTCGTCCGAGCCGGTCTGAACATAATAGTCCTTGCTGTAGCCGCGGATTTTCGCGACCTGGAGGGTCTGGTCGTTGGCCCAGGAGTTCTTCACTGTCTGGGTGGTGGTGTAGGAGCCCTGGAGTTCATATTTGATTCCGCCCCAGATGAGCCACTGGAGGTTGAGTTTCGCGGTGACATTGTTCACCTTGGATTCCGTCCCGGAGTTTTCGGCTTCGCTCAGAAAATTGAACGTAAGAGCGTCCTTTCCGCTTCCCAGCGCGCTGTAGGGCTCATAGTAGAAGAGAGAACCGTCCTCGTTGTAGCAGGGGATGGTGCGGGAGGTGGAGTAGGCGTAGGAGCGCGGGTTTATCCCGTAGTAGCCCGTGTTCTTTCTCATCGAGGCGTTAAGCTGCACACCGATAAAAAGCTTTTTCGTGAGCCAGGAGTTGAGCTTTGCAAGCACGGTGTAGCGGTTGGACTGCTCTCCTCGGGCGGTTCCGGGCTGGATGTCAGCTCCGATGGAAGTGTAGTAGGTGGTGCGGTCCGTGCCTCCAGAGATGCTGACTGTGTGGCTGTTGGTGACTGCGTTGCGATACAGAAGCCCCAGCCAGTCGGTGTTTCGATAGGCCATCTGCTCCACCTTGCTTCTGAACTCCTCCGCCGTAAGGCCCTTTGACTCGTACTGGTTCAGAAGCCCCTCGTACCCGAGGTTCAGCGAGGACATATTTCTTGTGTAGTGAAGCCCCGCGTCCACAATTTCGCTCGAAAGGACTATGCGGTCGTAGGCGTCCATAAGGTCCATCTGGTCGTAGCTGTCCCGCTGCTTTACGGAGACCGTCCCGGAGTAGGAGATGCGCGGTTTGCCCTCCTTTCCCTGCCGGGTCGTGACGACTATGACTCCGTTCGCGGCCTGGATGCCGTAGATGGCGGTTGCGGAGGCGTCCTTGAGGACTGAAATGGACTCGATGTCGGAAGGGTTCACGCCTGCGATTGCATTTCCCACCATATACTCGGCGTCATCCCCCGTGAGGTCCGAGTGGTCAATTTCCACCGGGTCCTGAAGAATCACGCCGTCAAGCACCCACAGCGGGCTTTTGTTGCCGATGATGGTGGAGGTGCCCCTGACCCTGATTTTGGATGCGGCGCCAGGTGAACCGCTGGTTTCGGTGACTGCGACTCCGGCAATCTGGCCCTGAAGCATCTGGTCCACATTCATCGTTCCGGCCATCATAACGTCCGCCGCCTTCACCGTGGTGATTGCCGAGGTGAGTTCCCTTTTGTTTGTGGTCTGATAACCTGTAACCACCACTCCGTCAATGTTGTAGGAGTCTTCCTCAAGGGTGACTGAGATGGTATTTTTCCCCTTCACTTTCACCGTCTGCCCGAGCATCCCGAGCATTGAAAACTCAAGGCTTGCAGAGGATGGGTCTTTCACTTTGATAGTATATTTTCCGTTGGCGTCGGTAAGGGTGTAGTTGTTGGCGGACCCCGCCTCCTTCACCGCGACTCCGGCTAGGGGCTGCCCGCCGATGTCAGACACGGTTCCCCTGACCTGTCCCGCGTTTTGCCCCGCCGCAGGAAGGCAGCAAAAAAGAGCGGTGGCAAGCCCCGCCGCGATGAGTTTCCTTATGATTTGAAAGGTGCTCATAATACCCTAATATTTGTTCCGCGAGTCGTGGATGCCGCCCCAAGCCGATGAAAATCAGTGACTTATTGCTGGCGTGAATTGTGACCGCGATACTGAATAAAACCCTACAAGGCACAAATGTAGTAAATATGAATTAAAAATCATAACATCGATTGTTTATTTTTAACAATCCCAATTGCAAAACGCTGATTTATTTTTAACGCGGAGTGTCTTCACGGTAAAACTTGAGCAGACTTAGCCGTTTTTTGAAGAAAATAATTTCCGTGTCCGTGCACGGAAATTTGGAAATCAT
>CAYNDY010000185.1:0-3840 GCA_964396105.1 uncultured Muribaculaceae bacterium | reverse complement strand
TTATCGGGAACTTGTTTATAATCAGACTTTTTGCTTTGAGGTGGGGGGCAGTTTGCCTTCGCTCAGAGTGGCTTATCACTCTTCGGAGGGTTCTCCGAAGGGGCGGAAGGTGGTTTGGATTTGCCACGCTCTTACGGCTAATTCCGACCCTCAGGACTGGTGGCCCGGTATGGTCGGACCGGGGAAGGTGATTGACCCTAAACGGTATTTTGTCGTTTGCGTCAATATGCTCGGGTCCTGCTACGGGTCTTCGGGGCCTTCATCGCCGAAGGGTACTCGTCCGTATCTACTTGACTTTCCTGAGGTTACCGTGCGGGATATGGTGGAGGCGAATATACTTGTCCGGAAACATCTCGGGATTTCGCGGGTGGATTTTCTGCTTGGAAGCTCCATCGGCGGATTTCAGGCTGTGGAGTGGCTCGTCAGGGAGCCGGAGGTGATAGGGAAGGCGCTCCTTATGGCGACTTCCGCCAGGATTACCCCCTGGATCAGCGCATGGGAGGAGGCTCAGAGGCTTTGCCTTGAGGCTGACCCCACTTTCCGCCATCCTGAGATTTTGCTTTCTGAGGCGGATTCCCTCTCCTGGAATGACACTGAGGCGGACTCCTGCGTCGGGAATGACTCTGGGGCAGACGCTCGGAACCGGACGCTTCTTCGCGGCGGGCACGAGGGCCTGAAGGCGGCTCGCGCCGTTGCGATGCTTTCCTACCGCAGCTACGAGGGCTACAACCGCACCCAGGCTGAGACTTCCGAGGACGCGCTTTTTGCGCAGAGATCGCCTTCATATCAGCGTCATCAGGGCACAAAGCTCGCCGACCGCTTCGATGCTTACTCCTATTATTCGCTTTCCCGCAGCGTGGACAGCCACAATGTCGGAAGAGGCCGGGGAGGAGTCGCGGCGGCGCTTTCCCGCGTGAAGGCGCGCGTTAGCGTTGTCGGCATTGACAGCGACTGCTGTTTCCCGCCTTCAGAAGTCCGGGAAATGGCCGGGGCAATCCCCGGAGCCGAGTACAGAGAAATCACCTCCGCCTTCGGACACGACGGCTTTCTGCTTGAATATGAGCAGATTGGGGCAATAATTACTGAAATTTTGAATAGAATATAGGAATATCCATCTATGCAGGTACTTAAATTCGGCGGAAGCTCTGTTGCGGACGCCTCCAGAATGGCAAAAGTTGCTTCCATCGTTTCGGGAGCAGTCGAAAGGGACCGCACTATGCTGGTCTGCTCGGCAATCAGCGGGTTCACCGACGCTCTTATCCGCATCGGTCATCTCGCCGCGGGCAAGGACAAGAGCTACGAGCAGGTTATCGACACCTTCGAAAAGCGCCACATCGACATAATCCGTGAACTTCTTCCGCTGGAAAAGCAGGAGGAAATGACCGACTTCTGCAGGGAGCACTTCTCCTCGCTCCGAAGCATCGCCTACGGAGTCTATCTTCTCGGGGAGCTCAGCCCTGTGAGCCTGGATGCCATAATGTCCTTCGGAGAGATTCTTTCAACCCGAATCATCGCAACGAGGCTTGCGTCGCTGGGGATTTCCACCAAATGGGTGGACGCGAGGAGTCTTATCCGCGTTCAGAAGAGAATTTCGCTCTCCGAAACTGCCGAAGTAGCCGCCCCGACCGCCCCTCCTGTGGATATGAAGGCCACAGAGGCTGCCGTCAAGGAACTTATTGACAATAACGGGATTATCTCGCTTTTTGTCGTTCCGGGCTTCATTGCTTCCGATTCTCAGGGCCGCACCGCAACGCTCGGCCGCGGAGGCTCGGACTACACCGCTTCGCTTCTTGCGGTTAGCTGCAACGCCCGCCTGCTCGAAATCTGGACAGATGTGCCGGGAATGATGACGGCGAACCCGAAACTCGCCCCTGCCGCCCGCACAATCAGCAACATCTCCTACCGCGCCGCCCTCGAACTTTCTCACTTCGGCGCGAAGGTAATCTACCCGCCGACAATCCAACCTGTTGTCTCCCAGGGCATTCCGATTTATGTGAAGAACACCTTTGACCCCGAGGCCACAGGCACTCTCATCGAGAAGAACCCGCCGCGCAGCAAGGACAACATAATCGGCATCTCCAATTCCGATAAAATCGCCCTCATTTCTCTCGAAGGCAGCGGAATGGTGGGCATCCCGGGCTTTTCTAGCCGTCTTTTCGACACCTTGAGCCGCAGCGGCGTGAACATAATCCTCATCACCCAGGCATCCTCCGTGCACACAATGTGCATCGCCGTGTCCGAGTCCGACGCCGCGAAGGCCAAGGAAGCCGCCGACAGGTGCTTTGCCTACGAGATTTCACTCGGAAAACTCAATCCGCTCAAGGTTGAGACCGGCTACTCGATTCTCTGCCTTGTGGGCGACGACATAATGAACCAGTCAGGAACGACCGGAAGGCTTCTCTCCGCCCTTTCCCGCCGCAGCATCCCTATCAGGGCCATCGCGCAGGGCTCATCCGAGAGGAACATTTCCGTGATTGTGCCTTCCGAGGATGTGCCTATGGCGGTTCTCAGCATCCACCAGGAGTTCTTCGAAAGGTCAACCGTGAGGGAAGTGAACCTTTTCATCGCCGGGTTCGGCACAGTGGGCAAGGCTCTCGTGCAGATTATCGCCGAGAACCGCGACAGAATAACCGAGCGCACCGGCAAGAGGCTGAATATAATAGGAATCAGCAACAGCAGGCGCTATGCTCTCGCTCCGGAGGGCCTCAGCATCCGCTCTGCAAAAGATGTGGAGGCGCTTCTTTCAGCAGGGGAGTCCTCTGCGGATGACGCTTATTTCAAGGCTCTTGCGGGGATTTCGATGGAAAATTCGGTGTTTGTGGACTGCACGGCAAGTTCCGACATCTCCTACAAATATATAAATCTGTTCCGCAGGGGTTATTCCGTTGTGGCCTGCAACAAAATTACATTCTCCGCTCCATACGTCCAGTATGCCGCCCTCAAGGCCGCGGCGCTCGAAACCGGGGCATCGCTCCGCTATGAGACCACCGTCGGCGCGGCGCTTCCAATCCTCGAGTCCGTTTCCCGCAGCATCAATTCCGGCGACAGGATTCACAGCATTGAGGCCGTCCTGAGCGGGACTATGAACTACATCTACTCCACCTACGCGGGCGGTCCTGCCTGCGGAGGGGAAAAGACTTTCGCCCAGGTTGTTCGTGACGCGCAGGATGCGGGTTACACCGAGCCTGATCCGAGGCTGGACCTTAGCGGAAGGGATGTTCTGAGAAAACTCCTCATCCTTTCGAGGGAGGCCGGAGCCGCTGTTGATGAGAAGGACGTCGAGATGACTCCTGTTCTCGGGCCAGAGTTCTTTGAGGTGAATGTGGACGCATTCTATAAGCTCCTTGAGGAGAACGAGAAGATGTTCTCTGACAGGTTCAAGGCTGCCGCCGAGAAGGGCTGCAGGCTCAGGTTTGTGGCTTCGCTGGAGGCTGTTTATGGCGATGAGTCCGGTGAGGGTTCAGAGCGTGCTACCGCTCTTGCGGCTTCTGAAGGTGCCGCTGATGGCAAAGGAGTTCAGTACCGCGCTACCATCGGGCTCAAGGAAGTGCCCCAGTCTCATCCGCTCTACAATCTTTGCGGGACGGACAACTCGGCCATCATCCGGACGGATTTCTATCCGTCTCCGCTGGTTGTCCAGGGCGCGGGCGCGGGAGCGTTCCAGACTGCGAGCGGTGTGTTGAACGACATTTTAAAATGAAATAGGCGTAAAAAAGCGGTCTACTGCGTTGTTCATTCAGTTTTAATATATTGACAATAAAGAAATTATAATAGCTATGAATACAAAAAAATATAGGTTTGAGACCCTGCAGGTGCGTGCGGGGCAGGAGATAGACCCGG
>CAYNDY010000184.1:0-3843 GCA_964396105.1 uncultured Muribaculaceae bacterium | reverse complement strand
CTGCGTGTTTTGTTCTCAAAATATTTTATAGAAAAAATATAATAATTTTTGTATAAAAGAGAATATTTGCGAGGGCTACCAAAACCTGGAAGACGCTCACTGCATACGCCAGGAGCCTTCAACTTAACCTCGGATCCTACAACGGTGCAATGATTGAACTGCCTTCAATCGGACTGGGAGCCACACCTAACCCCGTTTTCACCATCAACGAGATACTCGATGAATATGAAAACGCGGACAAACCGGCGATCATCGTTTTCGACGAGTTTCAACAGACTGAATATTATCCGGAAAGAATGGCGGCCATTCTGCGCAGCAAAATTCAAGAACTGAACAACACGAAATTCATCTTCTCGGGCAGCTCCAAACACGTCCTCAGTTCGATGTTTCAGAGCTACAACAAGCCCTTTTACAAAAGCGCCGAGTCAATGGATTTGGACATCATCGGGATTGATGCCTACAGGGATTTCGTGAAATCTCTGTTCGAAGATTACGGGCGGAGGATTGAAGATGAGGCCGTGGATTTTGTCTATTATCTGATGGGAGGGAACACGTTCAATATGCAGGAGGCGATGAAGGAGACTTTTATGCTGACTGAGGACAAGTCCGCCGTGGGAATAAATGAGGTGACTGCCGCCGTGCTGTCGATACTCTCCAGACACGATGCAGAATTCCGGGATCTTCTGAACAGGCTGACCAGTCAGAAGGACCGGAGGTTGCTCTATTGCGTCGCAGCGGAGGGAATGGCGCAGAACCTTACTTCAGGCGGAATGATGAAAAAGTATGGGCTGGACAATGCCTCATCCGTGCAGCACTCTCTGAGCAACCTGACGGGAGAAAAAATGCCGCTGATTCAGAAGATGTCCAAGCAGGTCTATATGATTCAGGACCGGCTCCTCGAACTGTGGCTGGCCCAAAGGGCGGGTAATATTGAAGCAAAATTCCAATGCGTGCAGGAAAGGTTTGAGAAGGAACGCGCACTGGACGCCGGCGGCTACCCGGGCTGTTCTGAAGAGGAATAGCTGCCGCAAATTTGCCAAACAAAAATGAGCGGGTATTCGGACTAAATTAAAGAACTGTTTACAACTTTTTTCCAGGGTTTTCAACCAAAATTTGCAACTTTTTTCCAGCGCGGCCTTTGGGATTCGATAGAAGTCAGCTCTGCTGATGAGTCCATTTTTGGCTTTGTCGGCTTTTTTCCTTAATTTAGCGGGTTATTTGCGCCTTTGGGTCCGGGAGGGCTCTTCAGACGGCGTTTTGTTTACTAAGTTAAGAACATAGATACACGATGGCTAAGGAAAAAGAAGGGCTGACTCCTATGATGAAGCAGTTTTTTGCGGTGAAGGCACAACATCCGGAGGCGCTGCTGCTTTTTAGGTGCGGAGACTTTTATGAGACATACGGAGACGACGCGGTGACTGCGAGCAAAATTCTCGGAATCATCCTCACGCGGCGTTCCAACACGGTTTCGGACGCAGTCCCTATGGCCGGATTCCCCTACCACGCCATCGACAACTACCTCCCGCGGCTTGTGAGAGCAGGCCTGAAAGTCGCCATCTGCGACCAGCTGGAAGACCCCAAACTCACAAAGAACATTGTCAAACGAGGCATCACCGAGGTCGTGACCCCGGGCGTCGCCTTCAACGAGGAGCTCCTGCGGGAAAAGGAGAACAACTTCATCGCCGCGCTCTCCTTTGAGAAAAACCGCTGCGGAGTGGCCTTTTTGGACGTGTCCACGGGCACATTCCAGGTTGCCGAGGGCTCGCTCGACTACGCCCTCAACCTCCTTGACTCCTTCTCCCCTAAGGAACTTCTCCTGCCACGGGGATATGAAAAGGGAGTGCGCGAGAGGACCGGCGGACGCTACTACATCTCCACTCTGGAGGAATGGGCCTTCGTCTATGAGAACTCGGTCGAGAAACTGAAAAAACAGCTCCAGGTGGACTCCCTGAAGGGCTTCGCCGTGGACAATTTCGCCCTCGGAGTGACCTCTGCGGGAGCGCTGCTCGTGTATTTGGAGCAGACCCAGCACACGGGTCTCGGAAATATATGTTCCATCTCCCGCATCGACGGCGACAGGTTTGTGTGGATGGACCAGTTCACTCTCCGCAATCTGGAGATTTTTCAGAGCGCCGGCGGGAAGGACGGAGTGAGCCTTATAGACGTTGTGGACAGGGCTTCCTGCCCGATGGGCGCAAGGCAGCTTAGAAATTGGCTCGCCCTGCCGATTATGGACCTGGAGGAGCTGGGGCAGAGGCACGACATCGTGGAGTGGTTCACACTCAACGCCGACAAACTCGCCGAGGTTCAGGCGCTCATTTCCGATGTGGGCGACCTTGAAAGGGGCGTTTCAAGAGCGGGCGCGGGCAAAATCCAGCCTCGCGGCGCCCTGATGCTGAAAAGGGGGCTTGCGCAGATCCGGCCCATCAAGACTCTCTGCGAGGAGTCGGGCTGCGAGCCTCTCAAGGCCTTTGCCGAGCAGCTGGACCCTTGTCCCGACCTGTATGAGCTTTTGGACAAAACCCTTGACAGCGATGCCGCGGCCCTCATCGGGAAAGGCGACGTGATTGCCTCCGGGGTGAACTCCGAGCTGGATGAGCTGAGAAAAATAGCGCGCCACGGGAAGGACTATCTTCTTGAGCTTCAGCAGCGGGAGACCGAGCGCACGGGGATTTCTTCGCTCAAGGTGGGGTATAATTCCGTCTTCGGATATTTTCTCGAAGTGCGCAATGTGCACAAGGACAAGGTGCCGGAGGATTGGGTGAGGAAACAGACGCTCGTGGGGGCGGAAAGATATATAACTCAGGAACTTAAGGAGTATGAGGAGAAGATTCTCGGGGCCGAGGAGAAAATCTATGTTCTGGAGTCGAAGATATATGCGGACCTTGTGGAAAAAATCCGCCGCAATGTCGTCAGGGTGCAGAAGGACTGCACGGTCATCGCGAAACTCGATGTTCTCGCGGGCTTTGCCTCCCTTGCGCTTGAGCGGCACTACTGCCGCCCTTCGATGAACTCAGGAAGGAAAATCGACATCACGGCGGGACGCCACCCTGTCATCGAGACTCTGATGCCGGTCGGGGAGGAATACATCCCGAACGATGTGCATCTGGACTCCGAGGGGCAGCAGATTATAATCCTTACGGGACCGAATATGGCGGGAAAGTCCGCGCTTCTGGGGCAGACGGCGCTCATCGTGCTGCTTGCGCAGGTGGGCTCGTTCGTGCCTGCCGAGAAGGCTGAAATCGGGTGGTGCGACAAGATTTTCACCCGTGTGGGCGCTTCGGACAACATTTCCAGGGGCGAGTCCACATTTATGGTGGAGATGCTCGAGACTTCGATGATCCTGCACAATCTCACCCCGCGCTCGCTCGTTCTTCTTGACGAAATCGGCCGCGGAACTTCCACCTACGACGGAATGTCCATCGCACGCGGAATCGTGGAGTATCTCCACGAGTACGGCAAGGGGGCGAAGACCCTGTTTGCGACGCACTATCACGAGCTGAACGATATGGAGACCGTCTATCCGCACATCCGCAACTACCACATCGCCGTGAAGGAGGTGGGGAAGAAGGTGATTTTCCTCCGCAAGATGGTGGAGGGCGGAGTGGCGCACAGCTTCGGTCTGCACGTGGCGAGGATGGCGGGAATGCCGCAGCAGGTGATCGATTCGGCCGAAAGGACGCTTGCCGCTCTGGAGGCTGGAGAAGAGGGGAAGACCCCTGCGAAAAAGGTGAAGCCGCACACGGTGAAGGCCGGACGGGTGGAGAGCGACGGGGCGCTGCAGCTCAGTTTCTTCCAGCTGGACGATCCGCTGCTTTCCTCTCTGAAGGAGGATCTGGAGGC
>CAYNDY010000183.1:2320-3850 GCA_964396105.1 uncultured Muribaculaceae bacterium | reverse complement strand
ACGATGTCCAGAAGGCCGTTCTTGGAGGTGTAGTCCACTCCGTTGAGCTTAATGGTGAGCCCCTTGTTGAGGTAGCAGTAGTTCTTGGTCATCTTCTCGACAAGTTCCATATTGAAATGGAACCGTCCGAACATATCCACGTCAGGGGTGAAGCGGACAAGAGTTCCGTTCTTTTCCTTCGTCGGGGTTTTCGTCGCTTCGGTGACTTCGGCTATGAGTTTTCCCCTTTCAAAGGTCGCACTGGCCATCTGGGAGTCGCGGTAGGACTCGATGTGGAAAGAGGACGAAAGGGCGTTGACCGCCTTGGTTCCGACTCCGTTCAGACCCACGGATTTCTGGAAGACCTTGGTGTCGTATTTCGCGCCGGTGTTGAGCTTGCTCACCGCAAGGGTGAGTTTTCCAAGCGGAATGCCTCGTCCGAAGTCCCTCACGCTGACGCTCCCATCCTCCTCGGAGATGTTGATGACGACGGTTTTGCCGAAGCCCATCGCGAACTCGTCGATGCAGTTGTCAACCACCTCTTTCAGAAGGACATAGATGCCGTCCCCGGGATTGCTTCCGTCGCCGAGCCGTCCGATGTACATACCCGGTCTTTTCCGGATGTGCACAACGTCTTCAAGGGTCCTGATGCTGTCGTCGTTGTAGTCGTTAACTGCGGGGGTCTGGGGTGTCTGCGCCATAAATGATAATTTTACCTTCCTCTCAACGGGGAAAAACGCGCAAATTTACAAAATTTGCACGATTAACGCAAAGGGAAATAGGCGGTCGGGGGTTTCTGCCTGATTTTGATGGGTAGAGGTTCAGCTTCTACATAAACAGCATCGCCGTATAGCCGCAGACAAGAGCGACCGCGCAGTTGATGACCTTCGCCCAGAGGAACGACTTTTTGCTCTCGGCAAGAAGCGGGATGGAGGCGTGTCCGTCCTGGGAGATGCTGCTGGCAAGAAGCACCGGGAACGGGACCAGGCCGCTGGCGTAGAGGGTGACGAAAATAAGGTGCGGACCGGACTCGGGGATTATGCCGATGAGGGTCGCGAGGAGAATCATAAGGGCGGTGTTGTCGCTGATCCAGCTGCTGATGTCCACAAAGTGCATAAGGACGGCAAGGCCTGCGAGTATGCCGAAAGTCCAGAGGAATATCGTAGGGAGGTGCTTGCAGATGACGTGGTGCCAGAGGTGCTCCTCCACAAAGTGGTCCGGGGCGAAAAGTATCACGCCAAGCATCACAAGGCTCAGCAGGGCGAAGAGCACATTCATCCAGCTCTCGCTGAGGAGGTCGATTTCAAGGCCGTGGTGAGAGTGGGAGTGGTGCTCGTGGGCGGTTTCTTCGGCAGGGTCGGCGCTGCAGGAAGGGCAGCACTGCGGGTCGATGCAGGAGGATTCTGTGTGGAGTTCGGCGCCCGCCTCAACTGCCTCTGTGCCGTGTTCGTGCCCCTCGTGGTCGTGCTCGAGGTAGCCCAGGCCGAGCGCTGCGATAAACGCCGCGAGCCCCACAGCAATCACAGCCCTCTTCCATCCCCAATGCCTCTT
>CAYNDY010000183.1:0-2220 GCA_964396105.1 uncultured Muribaculaceae bacterium | reverse complement strand
GGAAGTGCCTTCGCGCCCTTTTTCCTGCGGATTCTGTCTGCGGCCCAGTCGGTAAGAAAGCCGCTGATGATGGCAAGAACGAAGAGAATGGCAAAAAGAATGAGCGCCTTCTCGGGGAACATCGCCAGCATAACGAAAGCCTCGTCGCCGGAGGATGCGATCATCATCGCGATGAGCGCGCCGAAGCTAAAAAGCCCGTGGGTGTAAAGAGAAACCGTTGCAAAACCTCCGATGCACCCCGGGATAAGTCCCAGAGCGGCCCCGAAAAGAATCTGCCCCGGGCGGCTGCCCCTCAGGCGTGAGAAAAACCGGCCGTGCGACTCGATGTTGAGCGCCTCAATCATCATCATCATCACCACCACGAGGCCGGTGATGAGAACACTGTTGCGAAGTATGTCAAGAAGGGAATGAAGTAGCATCTGAGGGGGGGGATTTATCGGATATTGTTCAAAGGGATATGCCTGGGGTTGGGTTTTAAGAGGCTATGCCTGGGTTTTGGGATGGAAAATTTATTCTTGGACGGGACTATTCCAGATAGCCTGAGACAAAGAGGTTTATGACGGGACGGAGGGGCGAATTGGTGGTGAGGGTGACAATTACCAGAGTCTCCCCCTTAGGGAGCAGTGCCGTGTCGAGATGGAACCGGATTGTGGTAGTCTCGCCTGGCTCTGTGCACGGGATTGTGCCGTGGGAGTATTTCGGGGCGTCGGCATCGCATTTATAGACGCAGAAAGGGCGCTTCCCTTCGTTGGTGAAAGTGAACTCCGCATCGATGGTTTTCCCTTTTTTGGCCTTACCGAAGGAATAGGTGCTGGTCTTGAACACAGGACGCGGACCGCTGGACTTCTCGTCCTCCTCAAGAGAAGTGAAATTGTCGGTTGTGAACGCGTAGATGCGGAGTTTTCCGGCCTTTACGCCCTCCGGGAGCCCTGCAAGGGAGAATGAGCTGCGGCCGTCAACGACAGGGGTCGCGTAGTACCAGTTTTTGCCCCAGCGCTTGCGGGAGGTGCGGACGGTGTAGCTTACTCGCGCCTGGTCGCCTGCAGGAATGGTTTCCGGGTCTATTTTTATTTCAAGTCCCTCGCTGACATCGGTAAACTCAACTTTTATCGGCTCAGAGGAGAGGTTCGCCACGGTGAAATTGTCGCTTCTGCACTCGCCCTGAAGGACATTCCCGGCCTTGACTTCGAGACTTCGGAAACCCAGGGGCCCGAAGCGGTAAGAGTAAATTTCCGCCTGAGTAAGCGGCTTTTCGTGGCAGACTCCGCGAAGATGCAGAAGCACAGGCTTCTGGGAATCGGAGAGATAGACCGTGAGGTTCTTGTCGAAGGGAAGCGGAGCCTCGGCATTGCTGTATGTGGCTGATATTGTGCCTGTTGCGCCAGGCTTCAGAGGCTCTTTGGTCCAATCCACATCGGTGCAACCGCAGGAAGTGACGACGCTGAGGATGGCGACAGGTTTCGCTCCGGTGTTGCGGAGAGTGAACTCGCAACTGACCGGTCCGCTTCCGAGCACGAGGTCGCCGAAGTCGTGGAAGTCCGAATTGATTTCTATGTTGGACGTGAGCTTTACCTGGCAGGCCGCCTCCGGGAGGAACCCCACCCAGAGCGCCACGGCAAGCATAACAGTTATTATAGATTTGTTTTTCATAATGTTCTCAAACTTAACCGGCTGCTCCGCTTCACACTTCAAGAGGGTCCGCCGAAAAATTCGAGCAAATATACACTATAATTTTGCGAAAACCGAAACTGTTTATAAATTTGCAAGGTTATTCGCCTTGCGACCCGCCCTGAACGGGAGAGGAGAGTAACGGAAAAATCGCCTTTATGGCAATTGCAGTAAACGATTATTAAACTCATAAAATTATGGCTCACAAAATTTCACAGGACTGCATAGCTTGCGGTACTTGCATTTCAGAATGCCCGGTCGGAGCGATTTCCGAGGGCGACATCTACAAGATTGATCCGGATGCCTGCATTGATTGCGGCACTTGCGCGGATGTTTGCCCGCAGGGCGCAATCTCCGCAGAGTAAAAATTGGCTAAAAGGCGGTCTGCCGCGTTGTCGCTTCAGAAAAAATCCTCACAACCCTCAGGTTGCTCCGGTGTTTTTCTTCGCTCCGCCTTGCATCCCATCCTTTTATCCTAATTTTTACGCGTAGTTAAGGCTAAAAGGCGGTCCTTTTATCCTAATTTTTACTCGTAGTTAAGGCTAAAAGGCG
>CAYNDY010000182.1:0-3851 GCA_964396105.1 uncultured Muribaculaceae bacterium | reverse complement strand
AGACAGTCAAACTTCAGAACGACATAGACCTCTGCAATGTCGCTTGGACTCCGATTGGAGATGGAACTAAGAACACCTTCCCTGATCCGAACGATCAGACCAAAACAATTACCGTCGCCGCTACATTCAAGGGCCTTTTGGACGGTCAGAATCACACTATCTCAAATCTTTATATCCATTCTGCAGTCAGCTCTGCTGCCGGCCTTGGACTCTTCGGAAATGTCTATGGTGACTATGGCGCTACTACCGGAATCAAGAATCTTATCATTGACGGCGCAGAGGTCGTTTCAGAGGTTACGGCCGAAGGATGTGGCGCTGCCGCAGGTGTCTTCTCAGGACACGCAGTTGCCGAAAATGTCAAGGTTATCAACGCTACCGTGAAAAACTCCCACTATGTCGGAGGTATCGCCGGCTATGCTTATGGCTATTTCAGGAACTGCACCGTTGAATCGACCGAGTTGATCTCCTATACGGAATTGATCTCTGCCGACGAGTATGATTATGCAGACAAGGTCGGCGGTATTGTCGGCCTCTTTGCTGAAGGTTCTCGCGACATTTCGGATTGTACGGTGAAAAATGTCAAAATTACAGGTTTCCGCGACCTTGGCGGAATCGTCGGTATGGCCCACGATAACACTACGGTTAAAGGCTGTTCTGTAGAGGGTGTCACAATAACGATTGATGAGACGAACGCCTATAAAACTCTCGATGCTACTGCTGATGCTCATAATGTTCACGCCGTCATTGGCAGAAAGGGTACGAATCAGACGGACTCAGACAATACGGGTACAGCAACAATAACATTCAACGAATAACAGTCTGTTGCAGACTTCTGTCTGAAATTATCACCGCACATCTTCCCCGATGTGCGGTTTTTTCGTATCTTTGCAACCGCTGAAAAAAGGCTATGCAGAAGACGGTTACCATAGGCGTTTTTGACTCGGGAGTCGGCGGACTTTCGGTCCTGAGGGAACTTGAAAAGGCTCTCCCGGAGGCCCGGTTTGTGTTTTTTGCCGACACTGCGCACTGTCCCTACGGCGAAAAGAGCGCCGAATATGTGCTTGAAAGGTCACGGACCATCACCGAGGTGCTCTTGAGACAGGGAGCCGAGGCAATCGTAATCGCCTGCAACACCGCCACTTCCGCCGCCATAGCGACTCTCCGCACTGAGTACGGCACCGCTCCGTCCGCCCGCGTTATGGAATGTACCGGCGGCGAAAGGGACTGCGTGCCTTTCATCGGGATGGAGCCGGCCGTGAAACCTGCCGCGCTTTCAACTCGCACCGCTGTCGTGGGGGTTCTCGCAACGGCCGGGACGCTTTCGGGGAGCAAATATCTGGATATGAAGGGACGCTTTTCTGACGGAGTGGAGATTGTGGAGTCTGTGGGACGGGGGTTCGTGGAACTCGTTGAGGGAAGCGGTGTTGCTGACTGCTACAAAAAGGGTTGCCTTTTTCTTAGCAGCGAGAGCGAGGAAACCGTCTCTGATGACGGCTCTTACTCCTCTCAGAACTTTGCGGCCACAAGCGGCGCAGGCCGTTTCGGTAGCGGCATCTCCATTGACTCGCCCCAGGCTGAGGAAATTGTCCGCAGAAGCCTCGCTCCTCTTCTGGAGGCCGGGGCGGACACCGTTGTGCTCGGCTGCACCCACTATCCTTTCCTTCTCCCGACCCTCGAAAGGGTTTCCGCGCAAATCCTTCGCGAGCATCCCCTCAGAGGGAAAGACGGAAAGAAGGTGGAGAGCATCCGCTTCATTGACCCCGCGCCTGCAGTCGCCCGCCATCTTCTGGAGGTCCTTAGGGAGCGCGGCCTGATCCCCCTTGAAAACGAAACCTCTTCTAGTAAACTAATATAGAAATATATATAACTCATTAAAATTATGGCAGTTACGTTTAAATACGCACCTATGTTTCAGCTTGGCGAGGACAAGACTGAATACTACCTTCTCACCAAGGACGGCGTAAGTCTTGGCGAGTTCGAGGGCAAACCCATCCTTAAAGTTGCCCCCGAGGCGCTCGAAATGATGGCAAATGCCGCATTCCGCGATGTCTCCTTCCTTCTTCGTCCGGAGCACAACGCCCAGGTCGCAAAGATTCTTTCAGACCCTGAGGCTTCCGACAACGACAAATATGTAGCTCTCACGTTCCTTCGCAACGCAGAGATTGCCTGCAAGGGCCAGCTTCCGCTTTGCCAGGACACCGGAACTGCGATTATCCACGGCGAAAAGGGCCAGCAGGTCTGGACGGGCTTCTGCGACGAGGAGGCTCTCTCAAAGGGCGTTTTCAAGACCTACACCGAGGAAAATCTCCGCTACTCCCAGAACGCTCCGCTTTCAATGTACGAGGAGGTCAACACAAAGTGCAACCTTCCGGCTCAGATTGACATTGAGGCCACAGAAGGAATGGAATACAGGTTCCTGTGCGTCACCAAGGGCGGCGGAAGCGCCAACAAGACCTATCTCTATCAGGAGACCAAGGCCATCCTGAACCCGGAGACTCTCGTGCCGTTCCTCGTGGCGAAAATGAGGACTCTCGGCACCGCAGCCTGCCCTCCATATCACGTTGCATTCGTAATCGGAGGCACCTCAGCCGAGAAAAACCTTCTTACGGTGAAACTCGCTTCCACCCACTACTATGACTCTCTCCCGACTACCGGCGACGAGACCGGCCGCGCTTTCCGCGATGTTGAACTCGAGAAGAAAGTGCTCGAAGAGGCTCACAAAATCGGGCTCGGAGCGCAGTTCGGCGGCAAATACTTCGCTCACGATGTGCGCATCGTCCGTCTTCCGCGCCACGGAGCAAGCTGCCCTGTGGGACTTGGAGTGAGCTGCTCCGCCGACAGGAACATCAAATGCAAAATCAACAGGGACGGAATCTGGATTGAGAAACTGGACGATAATCCGGGACGTTTCATCCCTGAGGAGCTCCGAAATGCAGGTGAGGGCGAGGCAGTGAAGATTGACCTCGACCGTCCGATGAGCGAAATTCTCGCCCAGCTCACGAAATATCCGGTTTCAACCCGTCTGAGCCTTAACGGAACCATCATCGTGGCCCGCGACATTGCTCACGCCAGAATCAAGGCTCGTCTCGACGCCGGAGAGCCCATTCCGCAGTATCTCAAGGATCATCCTGTCTATTATGCCGGCCCGGCAAAGACCCCGGCAGGCCTTCCGTGCGGCTCTATGGGCCCTACAACCGCAGGCCGTATGGACCCGTATGTAGATCTTTTCCAGAGCCACGGCGGTTCAATGGTTATGCTCGCAAAGGGCAACCGCAGCCAGCAGGTTACCGACGCCTGCCATAAGCACGGCGGCTTCTATCTCGGCTCCATCGGCGGTCCTGCGGCAATCCTCGCCCAGAACAACATCAAGAGCATCGAGTGCGTCGAGTTCCCTGAGCTCGGAATGGAGGCAGTCTGGAAAATCCGCGTAGAGGACTTCCCTGCATTCATCCTAGTTGACGACAAGGGCAACAACTTCTTCAAGCCTTTTGGCCTGTAGAACCTCGGAAAAATCCCAAGACAAAAAACTGCTCAAAAGCACACGGCGCTTTTGAGCAGTTTTTTTATTTGATCCCGAATGATTTCAGAATGGCGTCTGTGGCCTTCCCTAAAAGCAGGACAGTTCCGAAGGGAATAAGCAAATAAGTAAGATTTAAACGCCAACTTTGTCTTATTTGGTAAATATTTTGTCAAATAAGTATTATACAACTTGCTTATTTGGGCAAGTTAAGTTATCTTTGCTGCGAAAAATGAAGTTTATATGGAATATACTGATTTATTGGAAAGGCAGATTATCGGCCGTCTTAGAGTTGATAATCCGTGGTGGACAGAAGGCGAGATACCGTCATTTT
>CAYNDY010000181.1:0-3866 GCA_964396105.1 uncultured Muribaculaceae bacterium | reverse complement strand
GTTGGCGCCGCTTTCCGGAGAAATTCAGACGCGGGAGAAGGAATGGAGCGATCTTCAGTCCAATTATCCTGACTGCCCGGAAGACACGGAGGCCATTGCGACTCTGCTCCCCGGCGCGGATGAGGCCGTGAACAAATTCGGTGAGGCTCTTGATGCCTATAACGCTCTAGTCAAGAGGGAACTTGAACTTCGCGGCGCGAAAGAAAACGCTGAAAAAGCGCAGCAGGAGGCAGAGAAAGCCTTTGCCACAAAAAAAGACGCGGCAGAAAGGAAACATTCCGAGGCTTCTTCCCTTCTTGAGGCTGAAAAGGCTAAGACCGAAAGCCTGACTGCGGGGGCGCAGGAAAAAGAAGCCGCCCTTGAAGCCGCAAAGAAGAATCTGCAGACCGCCCGGGACGAGATTCTCCTCAAGAAGAACGCTCTGAAGGAAGAGGTAGGCGAGAATGACCCCGAAGCTCTTGAACAGCAGCTGACCCGGGAAAAAGAAAATTCTGAAAAGAGCTTTTCGGAGAAGAGGGAGGCTATTTCTGCGATGCGGAACGGACTCAGTGCTCTGAATGGCAGAATCGACGCTACGAAAAAGACGGCGGCAGAAGATAAGGAAAATCAGGCAGAGAAAGAGAAGTCTCTGGAGGGCTGGATCGCCTCCTACAACGACGCTCACGAGAAGAAGCTTTCAGCCGGGGACATTGCCGGTCTTTCCGTCTCATCGGAAAACTGGGAGGACATCCGTACCCGTCTGAAAGAGGCCGAGAATGCCACCCACGCAGCTTTCATCACTCTCTCCAATGCGCAGAGAGATCACTCGGAGCACCTGAAGAACTGTCCGGAAAAGGACCGTGAGTCGCTCAGGGGGCGCAAAGCGGAATTGGAATCCCGCTCGAATGAAGAGCTGATAGATGCTCAGACCACTCTTAAAAGGCACGAAGATGCCCTCGTCCAGATGGGCAATATGGCTGAGACGCTGAAGGAGGCCTCGCAGCTGAGAGATGAGTGGGAGGAGATTTACAAGGCCATAGGTGGCTCGAAAGAGGGGAAAGATCTCCGCAAAATCGCCCAGAGCTACACCCTCCGCTTCCTCGTCGAGCACGCCAACGCCGAAATCCGCAAGTTCAACTCACGCTATGAGCTCCAGCAGGTCAAAAACTCCCTGGGCCTCAGGGTCATAGACCACGACCGTGCCGACGACATCCGTGACACCACCTCCCTTTCCGGCGGCGAGACTTTCATCGTGAGCCTCGGCCTCGCTCTGGGTCTGTCGTCCCTCTCCTCCAAGAACATCTCCTTCGGGAACCTGTTCATAGACGAAGGCTTCGGCACCCTGGACCCGGACACTCTCGCCACGGTCATTGATTCACTTTCGATGCTCCAGTCCTCCCAGGGCAAGAAAGTCGGGGTCATAAGCCACACCGACACGATGTCCGAAAGGATCACCACCCAGATCCGCATAATCAAGAACGGCCATTCCGGCAGCAGCCACATCGAAGTCTATCCGTAAAAATATATGCCGTTAGGCAATGCGAAGACGGGACTTGGGGCATTGATACCCCAGAGCAGTGTTACTATATCATTGGAATAAATCGGGCAAGGACTATAGCAAGCCTACCATATAGACAGGTATCATCATCGTCTCCCCGTCTTTTTTCAGGTCTTTCGTGTAAATGAGATACCTGCCGCTTACATTTTCGCATCTTTGCGCAAATTTCATCCTGGCATTTTTACAACTCAGCGCAATTTTCATTCGGGGCATTTCCCAACCCAGCGTAATTTTCCCGAAATATTTCCGCCCGAATGGGGTATATACTAAAGAACCTTTAGTGATCGGAATGGAAAATTCAGTAAATGGAAACATCAGCAAGGAGCTTCTGGAGAGTCTCTTCACGGAGTATAATGCGGCTTATTTCTCGGGCGGGTTGAAGCGCTGTAAATGCAGCGTGCTGTATGGAAGCCGGGCATTGGGAATGTACACCCACCATAGAAATGCCGGCGGCCCGATTAACGGAAGGATCTGGATCGCCAGGGATGTGGACTGGACCGAAGATACCCTCCGCACCGTTGTCGTCCACGAAATGGTTCACCATTGGGTGTGGCAAACCTATGGACGCAACAGTGGCCTTATGGGGCACGGGCGGAGATTCATGCGAAAATGCCGGGAACTGAACAGGGCCTATGGACTGAATTTGAAAAGGGTGGACACGGATATATACCATAGAAATGAGAAAATCCCGACAACCCGCCTCGGCAGGCTGCTCAGATGCCTTAAGTTCAGGTTAAGCTCTTAACGGAACTCCACCTCTCCGCCCATAGGGTGGCCAAAAAGTCATCCTCTTTTTGTGCGGTGGGAAAGAGTCCACGCTGAATTACTGAAGCGGTGTCGAATTGCTGACCTGTCGGTATGGATTTTGATGAAAAATAGAAAGATTTTGCCGAATCTAGGGTATAATAGTTTGTAACAACCTTCAGAGCGAAGGCATTACTGATTTGACAACATTGAACTGGCCGGATATGCGTGTCCGGCGACGGCTTGAAAAAGCCGTAGGAGTAGCCGGAGGTGCTGTAGGGCCCCTTCGGTGATGCCAACCGAGCCCTCGGATGGGCCGCGGTGGAACATTACGCGACTATGTTTAACTGTAGTAAAAACGTACATCCGATGACTACAACCACTCTCCCTGCGGACTTCCCGCAAGCAATCGTCTCCCTCTCAAAATCAGCCGTAAAAAGCGTTGTATTCAAGAAGTATCCTAAATTCTTCTCCGACGACGAAATCGATGACATCGCCGGCGACGTCATCGCCAAAGCCTATACCAGCATCCATCGCTACGACTCCCGATGGGCTTTCTCAACTTGGATCGGGGCCATCGCGGCCAACTGCGTCAAGGACACCGTGGACTACAAGGTGAAAAGGCGCTCCATCTCAGGGGCTATGTCCCGACAGAACAGGGACGGGGAGGAAATGGACCTCACAATCTTCGGAAGCTACCGTGGTGACGAATATGACGCCGACAGGGACCTTCTTGCCGAGGAGTTCCGCTCATCCATCGCCGAGGTCCGCAGCTCTCTGAAGGAAAAGGACAGGCCGTTCTTCGATATGCTCAGTGACAGCTATAAGCCGAGGGAGATGGCAAAGGAGTCCGGCTGCACCTCCGGCGCAGCATCTGTGCGCAGCTACAAAATCCGCAGACAGACTTACCCCGCACTTTTCGCCATCGCAAAAGAATACGGAATCACCTGCAGAAAATTTTAGCCTATGCCTCTGATGAAACGCCATTCTGCCCCGGACACATACTTCGGAAGAAAATCCGTCTCACGACCTTGACCGCAGACTGTTACCACTTTCCCGTAGTCGTGGCCCTTATCTTTCCGAGATGGGCGCTGATTTCAAAAAAGGCATTGATGTCCTGCAGCAGCCTCGCCCTCCACTCGGGGGTGAGGATTTTGGAGGACGCCGTGTTGAAGCGGAGATATTGCCCGGTTGAGGGGGAGCGGACCGCAATCCCCACGGAGCTGTTTCCCCGCACCTTGTAGGTCATATCCACTCCGGCCTCCTCAATCAGGTCGTCGAGCACGGCCTCGACCGCGTTCTTGCGGATGCAGCGGGCTGCGGCCTTCTTCTTCACCTCGAAAGCAATCGGCTCGCACCGCTCCCGGATGTCCCGTTCCGCGCTCAGAAGAATGTCGCGAAGGGCCCCCGGGGCATAACCTCGGCGCTTGCAAAAATCGAATGTCAAGGTAATGGCGGTCTTGACGCACTCCTCCACGACAATTTCCCGCCCTTCATTCGCGGCGTCGCTTGCAATCCTCCGGAAATTTTGTATGACCTCCAGGATTATTCCGTCCTCATTGATTTTTTCCATATTTTTATCCAT